>JAIXSD010000591.1 GCA_027484885.1 Rubrivivax sp. | reverse complement strand
GCCGGCCGGCCTTTCCAGGCCCGGCGGCATGATCTTCACAGACCATGACTTTTGGCTGACAGCCCTGCAAAAACGAAGGGCATGGGCGCCCGATTTTGGGGCGCCTGCGGCTCAGAGCTGGAGCCGATTCGGCGCCCAGCCGGGCACCTCGACCCGCATCTGCAGCACACAGCCAGCCCAGGGCTGGGCAGCGCGCTCCTCGGCCGGTCGGCCGTCGCTGGCGGTGGTGATGTAGAGCGTGCGCAGATCGGCGCCGCCAAAGGTGGGCATGGTCGGGCAGCGCACTGGCAGCTTGACCTCCATCAAGACCTGACCCTCGGGCGACAGCCGCAGCAGACGCTGGCCTTCATACATGGCCACCCAGTAGCAGCCCTCCTGGTCCACAGCCGCGCCGTCGGGCCGGCCGCCATAGCTGTCCAGCGATTGCCCGGCTGCCCGCGGCTCGAAACGCACCCAGGTCTGGCGTGCACCCAGGGTGCCGGTTTCGGCATCGAAAGGCAGGCGGTAGATTTCATGCGCCTTGGTGTCGGACCAGTACATCCAGGCCTGGTCCGGGCTCCAGGCCAGGCCGTTCGAGGTGGTGATGCCGCCTTCGGTGCGAACAAAACCATCTGACCCATAACGGTACAGCGCAGCGTCAGGCGCACGCGCGTCATCGATGCCGCCGACCCAGAGCCGGCCCTTCGCATCGGGCTTGCCATCGTTGAAGCGCTGGCGCGCCGGGTCGTACGGCGGCGGCGCCAGCAGGCTGCAGGAACCGCTGTCCAGATCCAGCCGGAACAGGCCCTCACGCTGCGCCACAGCCAGCCCACCGCCCTCGATCAGCGCGATACAGCCCGGCTCGCTGGCCACGGGCCATTGCCGCAACTCGCCCGAGGCCGGATGCAGGCGCAGCACTTTCTTGGCGGGAATGTCGACGTAGTAGAGCGCCTGCTCTTCCACGCACCACAGCGGTGATTCACCGAGCAAGGCCGGCGTCGGACCAGCGGGTGTGATTTCGTAGGGCTGGGATGGCGTGTCAGTACTCATGACGGTCAGGCTTGGGTGGCAGGCGAAATACAACACCCCATGCTACGACCGTAACCCCATGAAACTCAGGCCGGACCCGCAATGGCGAAGCCTCTGAGCTCAAACCAGCTCGACGCGGAGGTAATGCGCCCCCGGAATCGGGTTGAAGTAGTAAGGCGGCACGGCCTCGAAACCCAGGCTCTCGTACAGGCCGCGGGCGGCCTCCATATCGTCCAGGGTGTCCAGCAGCATGCTGGAGTAACCCGCCTGGGTGGCGCGGTCGATCAAAGCCTGGGCCAGCAGGCGCCCGAGGCCGAAGCGACGGAAGGCCGGGCGCACAAACAGGCGCTTCATTTCGCAGGCATTGGGGTAATCGACTTCGGGCAGGTTGCGAAAGCCGCCGCAGCCGGCCACGGCGCCGTCCACCAGCGCCAGCAGCATGATGCCGCCCGGTGCGGCGTACTGGCCCGGCAAAGACGCCAGCTCGGCCTCGAAATCCTGGAAGCAGAGATCGACCTGCAGGCTGGCGCTGTAGTCGCGCAAGATCTCGCGCGTGGCGGACCAGGCTTCAGCGTCGTCCGGGGTGATCAGGGTGATGCGGGGGCTTTCCATGCAGCGCTGCAGTGTACTGGCCGCCTGCGTCAAACGGGTGGCGCCGGCGTCACCAGCAAATAGACCCCGGCGGCACAGGCCAGCAGCAAGGTCAGGGCGAAGACCCGGGTGCCCCAGCTGTCGGCACTGGCCGGCACCGCTGCCGAGAGTTGCTTGTCGCCCGACAGCATGGGCCCGATCAAATCCTGGCGGCGCCAGCGATAAAAGGCAATGGCCAACAGATGCAGGCCCAGCAGCAGAAACAGGCCCCATTGCCCATAACTCTTGTGATAGTGAGTCCAGGGCAGGCTCACCTCAGAGCTGACCCAGGCGACCAAGGGCCCGCTGAAGGCGATCTCGTCATCGGCGATCAGGCCCGAGCCCACTTGCAGGCCCAGCCAGGCCAGCATGGCCAGCACCGAGAACGCACCCAGCGGGTTGTGCCCCACATCGAAATGATCGCCCTCGCGCGGCTGTCCGCGCAGATAACGCAGCAGGGCCGCAGGGCTGTAGAGAAAGCTGGCAAAACGCGACCAGCGCCCGCCCACCAGCCCCCAGGCCAGGCGAAAACCCAGCAGGGCCAGCACCGCATAGCCCAGGCGGGCATGCCAGATCATGGCGTTGCCGCCGATCTTGGCGCTGAGCACCGAGCCCAGCACGCACAGCACCAGCGCCCAATGAAACAAGCGCGTCGGCAAGTCCCAGACACGCACCTGCACCCGCGTCATCGTCGAGTCCTCAGTCATGGACGAAGCTCCTTTCTCTAACCAGCGACGCACATGCCCCGGCATGCGGCCGCCGCGCTGGCAACGATAACCCAGCGGCAGCGCCTCGGCAGCCCCGCACAAATGCCAGGTCTTCCGTACACTCCGCGGGCCGGCCCTGGGCCGACGCTTCCCTTTCTTTTTGTTCGTTCATCCCTGCCCGCCTCTTCTTGCCACAAGGACCTCACGCACCATGAAGAAGACCTCGATGAAGCACGCCCTCGGCCTGGCCCTGCTGAGCCTCAGCGCCCTGGGTGCCAGCCTGCCGGCGCAAGCCCAGTTTCAAAAGCCCGAAGACGCCGTCAAGTACCGCAAAGCCGCCTTCACCCTGATCGGCAGCCACTTCAGCCGCATGGGTGCCATGGTTCAAGGCCGCGCCCCGTTTGATGCCGCCGCAGCGGCCAGCAATGCCGAGATCGTGGCCAGCCTCTCTCGCCTGCCCTTCCACGGCTTTGTGGAAGGCACGGCCAGCAAGGACAAGGGCGGCGCCAAGGCCGAGATCTGGAGCGAGCGCGCCAAGTTCGACGAAGCCGCGAAGAAGATGCAGGACGAGGTGGCCAAGCTGGCCGCCGCCAAGCCCGCCACGGTGGAGCAGCTGAAGGCCAGCTTCGGCCCGGCCGCCAGCACCTGCAAGTCCTGCCACGACAACTTCCGCAACGATTAAGCGGCCGCACGGGCCAGGCGTTCAGGCCTGGCCGTTGGCGCCGTGGGCCATGAAGGCCGGGCGCTGCTCCAGGCGCTGTAGGTAAGCGCGGGCCGCCGGCACCTCCGGCCGGCCCGCCTCGTCCAGCGGCGCCACACGCCAGCGTTGCAGTGACAAGCCCAGCACCACATCGGCCAAGGTGAAGGCCTCGCCGCAGACAAAGGCGCCGGTCCGGGCCAGCTGTGCGTCGAGGATCCGCACATGGCGGTGCCAGCCTGCCACGCCCTGGGCCAGCAGCTGCGGATCCTGGTGCGCCGGGCTCTGGCGCACCAGGCTCATGAAGGCATAGCGCCAGGCGTTGTTGAACTCGCCCGCCTGCCAGTCCATCCACTGTTCGACCTGGGCCCGCGCCTGCGGCGCTTGTGGCAACAAATCATGGCGCTGCTCGCGCCCCGCCAGGTAGCGGCAGATGCTGTTGCTTTCCCAAAGCACGAAATCGCCATCTCGCAGCACCGGCACCAGGGCGTTGGGATTGAGTCGGCGGAACTCGGGCGTGTCGGTGGCGGCAAAGCCCGCGCCCCAATCCTGGCGCTCGAACTCAAGCCCCAGCTCGGTCAGGGTCCACAACACTTTGCGGACATTGATGGAGCTGGCCTTGCCCAGCAGTTGCAGCGTCATGGTGCGGGCAGGTGTTCAACCCTCGATCAAAGGCGGACTTCGCCCTCGATCAAGGGCACGACATCACCGCCGATCCAGGTGGCCTCGTCATCGCGCAAGACATGGATGCGGCCCGCACGCGCCAGCTTGGCGCCCTGGGCCGCGGTGTAGCGCGCGGGCGCCAGGCCGGCGTCGATCAACCACAGGGCCAGGCCGGCATTGAAGCTGCCGGTGACCGGGTCTTCCGGCACGCCGAGATCCGGCACAAAGGCCCGCACCTCGAACTGCTGGGGCGATCCTGACGGGTAGGCGCCGACCACGCCGAGCTTCAGGCCCTGCATGGCCGCAAAGTCAGGCTGCAAGGCCAGCACCGCCTCGGCCGAGGCCAGGCGGGCCGCAATCCAGCCCGGGCCGTTGTCCACCCAGACCACATCGAGCACCGCCTCGGCGGGCAGGCGCAGCGAGTGCAAGACCTGCGCATGCAACTCAGGCGCCACCGGGCCCGAGCGCAGCAGCGGCGGGGCGGCAAACGCCAGGCGCTCGCGCTTGTGATCGCCACCGCGCTTGATCGTCACCAAGCCGATCTCGCATTCCTGCACCACCCGGCCCTTGTGCTTGGGCACACCGCCGGCAGCCAGCCAGCATTGGGCCGAGCCCAGCGTCGGGTGGCCGGCAAAAGGCAGCTCGCCACCGGGCGTGAAGATGCGCAGCCGGTAATCCGCCTCCGGCCGCGTGGGCGGCAGCAGAAAGGTGGTTTCGCTGAGCTGGGTCCAGCGGGCAAAGCTGGCCATGGCGGCGTCGCTGAGCCCCTCGCCGTCGATGACGACGGCCAGGGCATTGCCCAGCAAGGGCATGGCGGTGAAGACGTCGACTTGGGCGAAGCGGCGGCTTTGCAAGCTCATGGTGTGGGCTGCGCGCCGTTGTCCAGCGCTTCGCGCAGCACCTTGCCCAGAATGGCCACGCCTTCTTCGATCTGCGGCGGCGTCAGGGTCACGAAGGACAGGCGCAAGGTGCGCGGATCGGGGTTCTGGGCGTAGAAGGCCGCGCCGGGCACGAAGGCAATGCCGGCATCCACCGCCTTGGGCAGGAGATCCATGGCATTCAGGCCTTCAGGCAGGCGGATCCAGAAGAACATGCCGCCCTTGGGGCTCTGCCAGACGCAGCCAGCCGGCAGGTGCTTCTTCAGGCCCTCGGCCATGGCGTCGCGGTTGGCCTTGTAGCGGGCGCGGATCAGGGGCACATGCTCGTCGAGGAAGCCGTTCTTGACCACCTCATAGACCACGCGCTGGTTGAAACCCGGGGTGTGCAGGTCAGCCGCTTGCTTGGCTTGCAGCAGCTTGGGGTAGAGCTCGCTCGGGGCAATGATGAAGCCGAGGCGGAAGCCGGGCGTCAGCACCTTGGAGAAGCTGCCGAGGTAGATGGTGCCTTCAGGCCAGAAGGAGGCCAGGGCCGGCAGCGGCGGCTCGTCGAACCACAGGTCGCCGTAGGGGTTGTCTTCGATCACCGGCACGCCGGCGGCCTTGGCCGCGGCCATCACGGCCTGGCGGCGCTCCAGGCTCATCACCCGGCCGGTGGGGTTCTGGTAATTGGGCAGCAGGTAGGCAAAACGGGTGCCGGGTGCATCGTGCGGCAGGCGTGCGAACTCGGCCGGGTCCACACCTTGCTCGTCGCTGGCCAGGCTCACGAAATTGGGCTCGTAGGGCGTGAAGGCCTGCAGGGCGCCGAGGTAGGTGGGCGTTTCCACGGCCACCGGCGCGCCAGCATCGCAGAGGATCTTGCCGACCAGGTCCAGGCCTTGCTGCGAGCCGCTGGTGATCAGCACCTGATCGGGGCTGACGGTCATGCCCAGGCTGGCCATGCGCTGGGCCACCCATTCGCGCAGCGGTGCGAAGCCTTCGCTGGCGGCGTACTGCAGAGCTTCCTTGGCGTTGTGGCTGAGCACCTGATCGCAGGCGGCTTTCAGAGCCTCGACCGGGAAGGTCTCGGCCGAAGGCAGACCGCCGGCCATGGACAGGATGCCCGGCTTTTCGGTGACCTTGAGGATCTCGCGAATGATGGACGGGTTCATGCGCGCGGCGCGGCGGGCTTGGTTCCAGATGCTGCTCATGCTTCTTGT
>JAIXSD010000530.1 GCA_027484885.1 Rubrivivax sp. | reverse complement strand
TGCGCCCCGGCGCCATCGTGCGCGTGATGCGCGGCGCGCCCAGCAAGGCCGAGCCGCAAGGCGCCTGGTCCATCGTCCAACCGCCCGAGGCCGAAGGCGCTTTGGTCGCGCTGGAGCCGGGCACCGGCCGCGTCCATGCCCTGGTCGGTGGCTTTGATTTCAATCGCAAGCAGTACAACCACGCCACCCAGGCCAAGCGCCAGCCGGGCTCCAGCTTCAAGCCCATCGTCTACTCGGCCGCGCTGGAACAAGGCGTCAGCCCGGCCACCGTGGTGCCCGACGAGCCCCTGGTCTTCGGCGACTGGGAGCCCAAGAACTCGGACGGCAAGTTCGACGGCCTGATGAGCGTGCGCCAGGCCCTGGCCCGCTCCAAGAACATGGTGACCATCCGCATCACCCAGCTGATCGGGCCGGCGCGGGTGCGGGAATGGGCCTCGCGTTTCGGCATCGAGATCGACGCCGGCCGCGAGAACCTGACCCTGGCCCTGGGCACCAGCGAAGTCACGCCCTTGCAGATGGCCAGCGCCTACGCGGTGTTTGCCAACGGCGGCTACCGCCTGCCGCCCGTCATCATCGAGCGCATCACCGACAGCAAGGGTCAGGTCTTGTTCGAAGCCCCCAAAGCTCAGCTGAACGAGGACCAACGCGCCATCTCCGAGCGCAATGCCTTTGTGACCGCCAGCCTGCTGCAGGAAGTGACGCGCAGCGGCACGGCCGCACGCGCCCAGGGCACGCTGCGCCGTCCGGACCTGTACGGCAAGACCGGCACCACCAACGATGCGGTCGACGCCTGGTTCGCCGGCTTCCAGCCGGGACTGGCTGCCGTGGTGTGGATCGGCTACGACCAGCCGCGCTCGCTGGGCGACCGCGAGTCGGGCGGCGGCCTTGCCCTGCCCGTCTGGATCGATTTCATGAGCGTGGCCCTGCGCAACAAGCCGGTGCAGGAAATCGCCCCGCCGGCCGAGGGCCTGCTGCGTGCCGCCAACGGCGACTGGAGTTTTGAGGAGTTCGCCGGTGAGGCCGGCATTCGTGCCATCGGCCTCGATGGCACGGCGAGCCTGAGCCCGCCGTCTGCGGCCAGCGAGGCCGCCTCAGCGGCCTCGCCCTCACCCTCGCCCTGACCCCGCCCTGACCCCGCCCTGAAGCGGCTTCGCCGTCAGCGCTTCTTGACGATCACGCTGCCGATGGAATAGCCGGCACCGAAAGAGCAGATCACGCCCAGATCGCCGGCCTTCAGGTCGGCCCGGTGTTCGTGGAAGGCAATGATGGAACCGGCCGAGGCGGTGTTGGCGTAGGTGTCGAGAATCAGCGGCGCCACGTCCGAGCCGGAGGCGCCCATGCTCTCGCCGATCAGCTTCTTGATGATGAGCTGATTCATGCCCAGATTGGCTTGATGCAGCCAGAAGCGGCGCACGGAAGTGGGCGCGGTCTCCAGCGTGCCCAGATGGGCTTCGATGTGGGCCGCGGCCATGGGCACGACTTCCTTGAAGACCTTGCGGCCTTCTTGCTTGAAAGTCTTGTCGCGAGCATTCGGGTCGCTGTCTTCGGCGCGGTTCATGAAACCGAAGTTGTTGCGGATGGCGTTGGAGAACTGGGTCACCAGCTTGGTGCCCAGGATCTCCCACTGGTCGGCCGACGTGGCCGTGTCGGCGCGCTCGATGATCAGGGCGGTGCAGACATCGCCGAAGATGAAATGGCAGTCGCGGTCTTTCCACTCCAGGTGGGCGGACGTGATTTCGGGGTTGACCACCAGCACGCATTTCGAGGCGCCCGAGCGCACGGCGTTGTAGGCCTGCTCGATGGCGAAGGTGGCCGAGGAGCAGGCCACATTCATGTCAAAGCCATAGCCGCTGGCGCCCAGGGCCTGCTGAATTTCGACCGCCATGGCCGGATAGGGCCTCTGCATATTGGCGCTGGCGCAGAAGATGGCGTCCACATCAGCCGGCTGCTTGCCCGAAGCGGCAATGGCCTTGCGGGCCGCATCCACAGCGATTTCGGCCATCAGCGAGAGCTGGTCGTCGCTGCGCTCCTGGAAGCGCGGGTACATGCGCGTCGGGTCGAGCACGCCATCCTTCTCGATCACATAACGCTGTTTGATGCCGGATGCTTTTTCGATGAACTCGACGCTGGAATGCGTCAGCGCAGCGCGCGTGCCGGCCGCGATTTCCTCGGCATGCTGGGCGTTCTGCAGGTCCGCGTAGGCGTTGAAAGCAGCCACCAGTTCGGCGTTGCTGATGATGTGGGGCGGCTGGTAGAGACCGGTGCCGCTGATGACGACGGAATGCATGGGATGGAACCTTTGGTGTCGCGGAGCCTGGATGGCCCGGGTGTGGCAGGCAGTGTAGCCAGACTACATGCGCTGAGAACTGAGGGCCAGCTCCAGCTTTTCGCCGAGTTTGTGGAGCGAAGCCAGGCAAGATCAGCGTAGAATCGCTCACCGGGCCCAAATTTTGGCGTCCGGTTTTTTTCGTCCGCACCACCCTCGCTGGTGGCTTCGCGGATGCAAAGCAGGCGTGCCTCAGTCCTGAGACGCCACGCCGGCCGGATCTCCAAGTCAAGTGCTCGCAGCCCAGGGTCTGCACTGCCTGAACGCAGCCCGAAACTTGCGAACGATTCGACTCATGGAAATCTTTGACTACGACAACATCCTGCTCCTGCCCCGCAAATGCCGCGTGGAAAGCCGCAGCGAATGTGACACCTCGGTCCAGTTCGGGCCCCAGCGCTTCAAGCTGCCGGTGGTGCCGGCCAATATGAAAACGGTGGTGGACGAGCACATCACCGAGCACCTGGCCGCCAACGGCTACTTCTACGTCATGCACCGCTTCGACCTGGACACGGTGGCCTATGCCAAGTCCATGCGCAGCAAGGGCCTGCTGGTTTCCATCAGCTCCGGCGTGCAGGCGGCGGACTATGCCGTCATCGACCGCCTGGCGGCCGAAGGCGTGGGCGCCGACTACATCACCATCGACATCGCCCACGGCCATGCCGAGAGCGTGCAGCGCATGATTGCCCACATCAAGCAGCGCCTGCCCGAGACCTTTGTGATCGCCGGCAATGTCGGCACGCCCGAAGGCGTGATCGACCTGGAAAACTGGGGCGCGGACGCAACCAAGGTCGGCATCGGCCCGGGCAAGGTCTGCATCACCCGGCTCAAGACCGGCTTCGGCACCGGCGGCTGGCAGCTCTCGGCCCTGAAATGGTGTGCCCGCGTGGCGACCAAGCCCATCGTCGCCGACGGCGGCATCCGCCACCACGGCGACATCGCCAAGAGCATGCGCTTTGGCGCTTCCATGGTCATGATCGGTTCCCTGTTCGCCGGCCATGAAGAATCGCCCGGCAACACGGTCGAGGTCGACGGCAAGCTCTACAAGGAGTACTACGGCTCGGCCAGCGACTTCAACAAGGGCGAGTACAAGCATGTGGAAGGCAAGCGCATCCTGGAGCCTGTGAAAGGCAAGCTGGCCGACACCTTGCGCGAGATGCGCGAGGACCTGCAAAGCTCCATCTCCTACGCCGGCGGCCGCAGCCTGGCAGACCTGCGCAAGGTCAACTATGTGATCCTGGGCGGCGAGAACGCGGGGGAACATTTGTTCATGTGATGGG
>JAIXSD010000015.1 GCA_027484885.1 Rubrivivax sp. | reverse complement strand
TTGTCGGGCTCCAGCACCAGCTGGGCGGCATCAGGGCTGGGCAGGCTGTCGATCAAACCGCGCAGGCTGATGGAACTGCCCGAGGGGCCGTACACGCCGATCTGCCGGCCGGCCAGCGAGGCCGCGCCGGTGTACGAGAAGGCCTGGCCAGCCCGTGCAAACAAGGTGTAACGGCCATCGAGCACCGGCGAAGACGGGCGAAACAGCTCGCGCCGCTCCGGGATGTCGAGCAAAGTGAACAGGCCGTCAGCCTGGCCGCGTTCCGCCATGGCCAGGGCGCGTCGCCAGGGCAGGACCTCGATGCGGCAACTCCAAGCCAGCTGGATACAGACCTCCTGCAACACATCGACCATGGGCCCGGCGGCCTGGCCGGCCTGCATGAAGGTGTAGGGCGGAAAGGCCTCGGTGACAAAATAACGTTGCTGTTGTTGCTGCTGCGGCGGCGGCGGCGCCAAGGCTCTCTCGGTGGATTGAGCCACCGCTTGCGCACACACAGCGAACAGCAAACCCAGGGCCACCCGCTGTGGGATCGTCTTCAATATCCGCATCGGCATCCGCAGTCGCATCAGCAAGGCCCGCCGCATGCTGGCTCGCACATGGAACAACTCCTGGTCCTGGGGCAAGCGCGGCCGGGTTTGCGACGATTGGAAGGTCAATCAAGAGAAGAGAGGAAAAGCGCTCGATCAACTAGGCCGAGGAAGACGTGGGCATACGTGGGCATTTCACCCCGGGGCTGTGCCCCCTCCTTCAAGCCGGCGCCAGCATAACGCCCCCAAGCCTGCACCAGCCTGACAGGGTGGGGGCGGCGGTCTGTCAGCGCACAAGCGCCGCACGGAAGCGCAACAAAACGTAGGCAGCCGCGCTTCAACCGCCGGGTGCGCGCGGCAGGCGCAGCTCGAAACGGCTGCCGCAGCCCGGCGTGCTGTCCAGGCTCAGGCGGCCGCCCAGCACGGCCGTGGCCAGGTGGTGCGCGATGTGAAGGCCCAGGCCGCTGCCGCCTTGGCCGAAGCGCGTGCTGAAGAAGGGGTCGAAGACACGGCCCTGGTGTTCGGGCGCGATGCCCACACCATCATCCTCAACCTGCAGGCACAGCTCGCCGCCCGCTTCCTCCGCGCGCAGGCGCAGGCACAAGCGGCCTTGCGTGCGGCCGACGAACGCGTGCGTCAGGCCGTTGTCCAGCAGCTGCTGCAGCACCTGCTGCAAGGCGGCCGGCTGGCCCCACCACTCCAGCGGCGCAGCCGGCGCCTCCAGCAGCAGGGCCACGCCGGCCTGCTCGGCGGCGTCGCGAAAGCCAGCCAGCAGCAGCTGGCACAGGGGCTGCAAGGCAAAGCGTTGGGGCTGCTCACCAGCCGGGTCGCGCGCCAGTTGCTTGAACTGCTGCACCAGGCCGGCGGCGCGCTGCAAGCCGCGCAGCAGCAGATCGGCCGAGGCCTCGGCATCGCTCAAGTAACCCTCCAGATCACTGCGCTTCATGCTGCGGGCCTGGGCCAGGGCGGCCAGCTGCAGGGTGCGCTCCTGCCAGGTGCTGGCGGCCATCAAGCAGTTGCCGACGGGGGTGTTGAGCTCATGCGCCATGCCGGCGACCAGTCGGCCGAGCGAGGCCAGCTTTTCCTGCTGCATCAGCTGGGCCTGGGTCTGGGCGCGCATCTCGGCACGCTGCAGCTGCTCCTGGGCCAGCTGGCGCAGGTGCTCGGCCTCGGCCTGGGCCCGCTCGGTCTGGTGCAGCACTTGCAGGGCCAGCAGGCGCTTGTTGGCCGCATCGCTTTGAATCTGCAGCCGCGCGGCGGCGGCCTGGCGCACCAGCTGGTAGGCCTGCTCCAAATCACCGCGCTGGCGATGTTGCTCGGCCAGGGCCTCGAGCAGCTCGCCGGGCACCAGATAGCCCTCGATGCTGCGGGCCAGGGCCAGCGCCTGTTCCAGCAGCTGCAGCGCAGCCTGATCAGGCGCCTCGCCGACTGGGCCGGGCAGGCCGTGCTGGCGGTGCAGATCGGCCAGCACGCGCAGGCTTTCGATCTGGCGCAGCACATGGCCGGTCTGGCGCGCGCCGTCCAGCGCCAGCTGGGCCTGCTGCAGTGCCTCGGCCACCCGGCCCTGGCGCGAGTACAGCTGGGCCAGGGCGCGGCAGGCATGGATGCGCAGATCCGGGTAGCCCTGGCTGGCGGCCAGGGCCAGCAGCTCCTGCAGGCTGGGCTCCACCTCGGCCAGCTCGCCCAGGTCCAGCATCAGATCGGCCCAGTACTTGAGGGTGATGCTCAGGCTGCGCCCGGGGGCCAGGGGGCGCAGCACCTGCAAGGCCTCTTGCAGGCAGTGGCGCGCCGGCTCCAGGCGGCCGAGGCGGCGCAAGGTGTCGCCCATCTGGGCCAGGCCGTGGCCCATGCTCAGCGGCAGGCCATGCTGGCGCACCAGGGCCAGGCCGCGCTCCATCCACTGCAGGGCCAGCTCATGCTCGTTGAGGCTGTTCAAGGCATCGGCGGCATTGAAGCTGGCCACCACCGCACGGCCGATCTGGCCGGTGAGCTGGCCCAGCTGCATGGCACTCAGGCGCTCGGCAGCGGCGCGGCCGTAATCGCTGGCCTGAGCGGCCAGGGTGCCGCGCAACTCATGGGCCCAGACGGCCACGCCAGGGCTCAGCTGCGCCAGTTCCGCATCATCCGGCGCACCGCGCTGGCGGCCCGCCACCGGGTCGGCATAGGTGACGCTCAGGCGCGCCCACAGGGCGGCCACCTGGGCCCGCTCGGCATCACCGGCCCGCGTGGCGGCGGCGCCGGCTTCGTTCAGACAGGCCAGGGTCTCGGACACCTGGCCGCGCACCAGGGCAATGCGCGCCAGGCACATCCAGGCTTCGCTGCAACCGATGGCCTCGCCCGCCTGCTCGAACACGGGCAAGGCCTGCTGCTGGGCCAGCTGCTGGGCGCGGTCGAGATCGAGCTGCTGGAACAAAACCATCTCGGCCTCGAGCAGGTCCAGCCAGGCTGGCAGCAAGGGGTCGGCGTCGCTCGGGGCCTGCCCAATTTCGGCGCGAAGGCTGTCCAGCAAGACGCGGGCACGGGCGCTGTCGCGCTGGCGCAAGTGCCAGGCCAGGGCCAGGCGGCGTTCACGGCTGGGCAGGGGCGCGCCGGGTTCGGCCTGCTCGCGCTCCCAGTGCCGGATCACCTCGTCGAGAACGCAAAACTCCATCGAGCCCCCGCTGGCAAGGCCCAAGAATACGGGCAAACGCCGGGCGTGGCCTGGCCTTTCGCCTCATGCCTCAGGGCGATTGCCGCGCCACCCAATCCGCCACGGCGTCCAGCACCGGCCGGCCACGGCGGCCGGCCTGCTCGTGGTTGACAAAGGCCACCATCACCCAGGGGCGGCCCTGGCGGTCGGGCACATAGCCGGCCAGGGCCACGGCCTCGTTGAGGCTGCCGGTCTTGAGGCGGGCGCGGCCCGCGGCCGGGCTGGCCTTGAGGCGGCGGCGCAGGGTACCGTCCACGCCGGCCAGAGGCAGGCCGCTTTGCAGCTCGGGCGCCAGCGGCAGGCGGGCGGCGCGGGCCAGCACGGCGGCCAGCAGCTCGGGCCGGATGCGCTCGCGCCGCGACAGGCCAGAGCCGTTCTCCAGCACCAGGCCCTGAGCATCCAGGCCTTGCTCGGCCAGCCATTCGCGCACCGCGCGCTCGGCCGCAGCCAGGGTCTCCTCGCCGGGGCGGGCGACGGAGGCGCCGAGGCGCAGGTAGACCAGGCGGGTCAGCGGGTTGTCCGAGCTTTTCAGTGCGCCGCGCAGCAGCTCGCCCAGCGGCCGGTCCTGGTGCTGGGCCAGCAGCTGCGCACCCGCGGGCGTGGCGGCCTCTTGCACGGCCGGGCCCAGGCTGCCGCCCAGCTCTTCCCAGAGCGAGCGCACGACCAGGGGCACGAGGGCCTGACGGTCGACCAGGTTCATGTCCTGCCGCTGCTGGCACTGGCGCGGAAAACTGCCCTGCAGGCGCAAGACCCAGCCCTGGCCCTCGGGCGCAGGCAGCAGCTGCGGGCGGCCGAAATCCAGCTCCCAGTCGGCGCAGGGCCGCTCGCTCCAGGCCAGGGCGCTGAGGTCCAGCTGCAGGCCGCGCCAGACGGGGCTGAGGCGTCCGCGCAGGGTCTGGCTGTCGGACTCCAGGCTCAGGCCGAGCAGATTGCCGTTGAGCATGAGGGCATCGGGCACCAGGTTGTAGGCCGACTCGGGGTATTCGTCGAAGGGCGGCAGCGTGGGGTCGGGCCGCGTGGGGCGGAACAGGGTTCGGTCCAGCACCAGGCCGGCCGGCACCTCGCGCACGCCCTGCTCGCGCGCCTGGCGCAGCATCAGCCAGAGCGCGCCCCAGTCCAGCTGGGCATCGGCGCCGCCACGCAGGTAGAGCGGGCCGGCCAGGCGGCCCTGGGCGTCGGGCGGGCCTTCACTGAGCAGCTCGGTGCGGCCGCGCGAGGCGGCGCCCAGGCGGTCGAGCGCGACCACGGCGCTCAGGATCTTGATGGAGGAGCTGGGTGCCATCGCCCGCTCGGCCTGCCAGCGCAGGGCCGGTGTGCGGCGGTGCATCTTGCCGCCGGCTCGCTCGCCTTCATCGGGCAAGGGAAAAGCCACCACGCCCAGCGCCGTGGCGGGCAGGCCGGCCTGCTCGAGCGCAGCCAGCACCGGGTGAGGCAAATCGGGGGCGGCCTGGGCTGACGCCGCCCACAGCGCCAGCAGTGCGCTCAGCAGCCAGCCGGCCCGAGGATGGAGCTGGGCGCCGCCGCTCACGTCACTTCAGCGTGCGGACAAACTCCAGCACCTGGGCCACCATGGGCGCATTGGACTGGGGCGACTCGATGTCACCGGCCAGCACATGCTGGTTGGGGCTTTGGCTGTAGTCCACCTCGACCAGGCGCTTGCTCGGGTGGCTGAAGCGCTCAAAAGCCTGGCGCGCCGCCTGCACATCGATGACCTGGTCGCGCGGCGACAGCATCATCAGCAGCGGTGCCTTGACGTTCTCCAGCGCACTGTCGCGCACGCGGGCCACCAGGGCCATCATGGGAAACAGGGCCGAGGTTGGGTACTCATGCGTCCAGTAGCGGGCCTTGGCGGGGCTGTTGGGCGTCCAGCGGCTGGTTTCGCCGTGGATCCAGCGCGCCAGGATGCGACCCCACGGCCAGTTGATGACCGAGGCCCAGGCATTCTTGGGCCCGAAGTTGGGCGAGACCATGACCCAGCCGGCCACATCCTTGGCCTCGGGCCGCAAGGCCAGCCAAGCGGACAAGGTGGCACCGGTCGAGGTGCCCATGACCAGCACGCGCTCGCCGAGCTGGTGGCCGATGGCCAGGGCTTCCAACGCGTCGGCCTTCCACTCGCTGACCGTCATCTGGCCCATGGCCGCGCCGGGGCGGCCATGGCCGGCCAGGCGCGCGTAGTAGACATGGCCGCCCAGCTCCTTGGCGATCAGCTCGGGCACCGGGGCCAGCTCCTGCCGCGTGGCGCTGAAGCCATGCAGATAGACCACCACCCAGGGCGCGCGCTGGCGGCCGGCCGGGCCCCAGACGATGTGCTTCTCGGCGCCCGGCGTGACGTCGCCCAGGCGCGCCTCGGCGGCGGCCAGGTGAGCGTCGAACTGATCCAGCTGCGAAGGCAGCGGCGCCACCGTGTCCGGCGGCAACCAGGCTTGGTCGGCGTTGCGCGGCCCCATCAGCAGCACAGCGCCCAGTAGGGCAGCGACAAAGAGGACCGGGCCTTTGCGCTTCAAGCCAGCACAGCGGCCATGGCGCTGGCCGTGGCCTCGACGTTCTTGTTGTTCAGGCCGGCCACGCACATGCGGCCCGAGCGAACCAGGTAGACGCCGAACTCGTCCTTCAGGCGGTCCACCTGGGCGGCGGTCAGGCCGGTGTAGCTGAACATGCCGCGCTGGGTCAGGAAGTAGTCGAAGTTGCGGCCCGGCAGCTTGGCCGTCAGCACGCCGTGCAAGGCATTGCGCATGGCGTGGATGCGCTCACGCATCTCGGTCACTTCGCCTTCCCACAGGCTGCGCAGCTGCGGGTCGCTGAGCACGCGGGCCACGATCTGGCCACCGTGCAGCGGCGGGTTGGAATAGTTGCGGCGGATCATGAACTTCAGCTGGCCCAGCACCAGGGCGGCCTGGGCCGCATCGGGGCAGACCACGCTGAGCGCGCCGCAGCGCTCGCCGTAGAGGCTCATGCTCTTGGAGAAGCTGTTGGCCACGAAGAAGGACAGGCCGGCATCCAGCATGGCGCGGATGGCAAAGGCGTCTTCGTCGATGCCGTCGCCATAGCCCTGGTAGGCCAGGTCCAGGAAAGGCAGCAGCTCGCGCTCTTTCAGCACCGGGATCAGCTCGTCCCACTGCAGGGGGCTCAGGTCCACGCCGGTCGGGTTGTGGCAGCAGGCGTGCAGCAGCACCACGCTCTTGGCCGGCAGGGCGCGGATGGCTTCCAGCATGTCGGCAAAGCGCACACCGCCGGTGGCGGCGTCGTAATACGGGTAGGTCTTGACCTCGATGCCGGAGCCTTCGAACACCGCGCGGTGGTTGTCCCAGGTCGGGTCGGACACATAGATGGCGCTGGCCGGGAAGTAGCGCTTGATGAAATCGGCACCGACCTTGAGGCCACCGCTGGAGCCCACGCTCTGGATGGTGACGATGCGGCCTTCGGCACGCGCCGGATGGTTCTCGCCGAACAGCAGGGCTTGCACGGCATTGCGGAAATTGGCCGCGCCTTCCATGGGCAGGTAGGGGCGCGCGCCGGCATCGGCCACCACGGCCAGCTCGGCCTTGCGGACCGAATCCAGCATGGGGATGCGGCCTTCGTCGTCGAAGTAGATGCCGATGGAGAGATTGATCTTGCCCGGGCGGCTGTCCTTCTGGAAGGCCTCGTTGAGGCTCAGGATCGGGTCGCCGGCGTAGGCGTCAACGTGCTGGAACATGGTGCATCACTCCAAGGGCAAGAAATTAAGCGGCATTATCGGCGCTGCGCTGCAAGAGCATGGCGTCACCGTAGCTGAAGAAGCGGTAACGCTGCGCGATCGCATGGCGGTAGAGCGCCATCACGCGCGCGTGACCGGCCAGGGCGCTGACCAGCATCATCAAGGTGCTCTTGGGCAGGTGGAAATTGGTGACCAGGCTGTCGACCACGCGGAAGTTGAATCCCGGGGTGATGAAGATCTCGGTCTCGCGCGCACCGGCTAGCAGTTCGCCGCCTTGCGCGGCCGACTCCAGCGCCCGCAGCGTGGTTGTGCCCACGGCCACCACCCGGCCGCCGCGCGCCCGGCAGGCGGCCACGGCGGCCACCGTCTCGGCCGGCACCTCGAACCACTCGCTGTGCATCTTGTGCTCGCTCAACTGCTCGACGCGCACGGGCTGGAAAGTGCCGGCGCCCACATGCAAGGTGACATGGGCGGTGGCGATGCCACGCTCGGCCAAGCGGGCCAGCACGCCTTCATCGAAATGCAAGGCCGCCGTCGGCGCGGCCACCGCGCCGGGCTCGCGCGCGAACACGGTCTGGTAGCGGCGCACATCGTCGGCCTCGTCGGCATGCTCGATGTAAGGTGGCAGCGGCACATGGCCATGCTGCTCCAGCAGGGCAAAGGGGTCGCTGGGAAAGCGCAGATGGAACATGCCGCCGTCAGGCCCACAGCGCCCCAGCACCTCGGCATCAAACGCCTCGTTGAAGCGGATCCAGGTGCCCGGCTTGGGCGACTTGCTGGCCCGCACATGGGCCCAGACCTCCAGCGTGCCGGGCAGCACCCGCTCGATCAGCGCCTCGACCGAACCCCCGGTCGCCTTGGCGCCGTACATGCGCGCCTTGATCACCTTGGTGTTGTTGAAGACCAGCAGGTCGCCGGGGTGGAGCAGATCGGGCAGCTCGCGGAACACGCGGTCCACCGGCGCCTCGCTGCGACCGTCGAGCAGGCGCGAGCCGCTGCGCTCGGCCGCCGGATGCTGGGCGATCAGCTCGGGCGGCAGTTCGAAATCAAAATCGCTGACGGTGTACGAAGGCGAGGAGGAAGGGGAAAACGTCGAAGAAGACATGGGGTTTGAGGGCCGGACAGACCCGTGCCAAAGACTGGGGAAGCCTCGGATTTTCCCATGCCAGTAGCGGCGAGCGGCTGACGGCCTCCAGAAACGAAAAAGGCCGAGGCGCCTTGCAGCGCCTCGGCCTTCAGCTCAGCGGAGCCGACTCAGAAACCTGAGCTCAGTTGCCGCCCGATCCGGTGGCCAGCAAGGTGCCTTCGGCGCCGACGATCCAGCCGGTGCGGATGTCCACGATCTGCACCGAATGCAAGGTCTTGCGGGTGCCCGAAGCCTGCGGGGTCCAGGTCTTGCCACCGTCGCGGGTCACCAGGATGGTGCCCAGCTCGCCGACGATCCAGCCGTTCTTAGCATCGAGGAACTGGATGTCGAGCAAGCCGGCTTGCGAAGGCACGGGCACCAGCTGCTTGGTCCAGCTGACGCCGGCGTCGTCGGAGCGCAGCACGGTGCCGGCGGCGCCGATCGCCCAGTAGGTCTTGCCGTCGAGCGAATAGACCCGGTTCAGCGCTTCGCGCAAGCCGGTGTAGCGCAAGGCCCAGGTCTTGCCGTCGTCGCTGCTTTGCGCAATGGCGCCACCGCTGCCCACCGCGGTCAAGGCCGCTCCGGCTTCGACGCGGACATCCGTCGGCGTGAAGCTCGGCTGGGGCAGCTCGGTCCAATTGCTGCTGCCATCGCGGGTCAGCCAGAACTTGCCGCCGTCGGTACGGGCCCAGCCCTTGCTCTCGTCGGTGAAGCCCATGCCGGTCCACAAGGTGCTGCCCAGGCCCGAGGCCCAGTTCTCGCCACCGTCCGACGTCTTGTAGAGACGACGATCCAGGCTCAGCAGGTAACCGGTCTTGGCGTTCAGGAACTGCAGACGCGCGGCGTTGTAAGGGTAGTAGTTGTTGCTACCCAGGTCCGAGCGCTTGAGCGTCCAGGTCTTGCCGCCATCGGCACTCTGAAACAGCTCGCCACGGGTGTTGACCATGGCACCGTTCTTGGCATCGCGGAAAGCCACCGAGTGCGGCGAACCTTGGGAGCTGGAACTGCCCTCGCGCACAAGCACCCAGCTGGCACCCTTGTCGAGGCTGACATAGCTGCCACGCTCGCTGTCGACCAGCATCAAGGCAGCACCGGCTTCGCGGAAGGCCAGCGAGTAGTAATAGCTGTTGGACTTGAACACGGCCGGCAGGCTCAGATCCTTCCAGCTGCGGCCCAGGTCATCGCTGTAACGCAGGACCGTATCCCATTGGGCGTAGAGGCGGGTGCCTTGAGCGAAGACCGTGCGCAGGCCGTAGGCACCGACCGGCGAGGCTTGCGCCCAGCTGGCGCCGCCATCTTCGGAGCGGTAGAGCACGCCGCCCATCTGGCCGACCAAGGTCTTGGCCGCGCCATCCAGAGCTCGCAGTTGCAAGGTGTCGGAGTCATTGCCGAGGCCCGTGAGGGCCAGGCGCGACCAGGTCAGGCCGGCGTCATCGCTGCGCCACAGAGCTTGTCGATAGACATACTGGTAGGTGACCGGATCCCAGCTGCCGTAATTGCGGGCCCGCACGATCACCGTCTTGTCGCCGACCGGATTGATCGACGTGCTGTAACCGTAGAAAGAGCTTCCGTCGGTGTCCTTGAGCTGCAGCACGTCGACCGCCGTGGCCTTGATGCTGCTGTAGCGCACCAGCTTGTCGCCGGACAGGCTGAGGTAGGCGCCACCGGCCGTGCCGACCAAGGCGTTGCCCGTGCCTGTGCTCGTGTTCCACGTTTTGCCAGCATCAGCGCTGAGGTAGATCGTGCCGTAAGCGCTGTACTGCAGGCTGCCATCGGCCAGGATGGACAGCTTGCCGCTGTCGTTGTCAAACTGCCAAGGGGCTGCCACCACCGTCCAGGTGCTGCCACCGTCGCGGGTGCTGAGCAGCGTGCTGTTGGCACCACGGACCCAGCCGATCTTGTCGTCGACAAAGACCACTTCTTGCAGATCTGCGTTCACGCCGCTGGGCTGGCGGGTCCAGGTCTTGCCGGCATCGACCGTCTTGAAGATTTCGCCGTAAGCGCCCACACGCCAGCCCGTGGTGGCGGTGGCGAAGGTGATCGAGCTCAGGGCGTGACCGGTCGGCCGCGGTGCCTGCCAGCACCAGCCGGTTTCTTGCGCGCCCGTGCACTCCAGACCGCGCACGGCCGCCTGGTTGTTGACCGAGATGGTGGTCTTGACTTCCTTGAACTGGCCGGCCTCGTTGCTGACGCGCAGCTTCACTTCATAGTCACCGGGCTTGGCGAACTGGTGCTTGGGCGCGGCCTCGGTGCTGACGGCGGTGCCGTCGCCGAAGTCCCAGCTGTAGGACAGCTTGCTCACGGTGGCGGCGCTATTGCCGAAGGCGGTGGGCTCGGCAATGTCACCCACCGTGGGGGCGGTGATGCTCAAGGTCTCAGGCACCGGCGTGGGCGGCACCGGCGGGGGCGCGGGGGGTTCGGAACTGCCGCCACCGCCGCAGGCGGTCAGAACCAGCGCCAGGCCTGGCGCCAAAGCCCAGCGCGTCACGCGCTCGGCCATGCGAGATGGGTTCATCATGGATTGTTTCCCTCGGAGAGTCTCTTGTCGGCGAGGCTCAGCTGCGGTTGGCCCGCACTCGCACCTCGGCTCGTTACTACTTTTTACAAACGGGCGCGATGGTACGGGATGCCATGCGCACATCGCTCCCCTCTTTTGGGGGAGTTGGCCGCCCGAGCATCGAAGCTCCGCGCCTGCACATGGCTTGAGCCAGGTCAACACCGCCGGTCTCCAGGCTGCCAAGATGACATCAAGGAGATCGCCATGACGAAGCACCTCAACGCCACCCAGATTCAAGAGCTGCGGGAAGAACTGCTGCGCCAGCAGCGCGAGCTGGAACGCGAACTCGACGGACAGCTGGGCGCGCTGAGCCGGGTCGAGCATGCACGCGAAGCCTTGCTGCAGGACGGCGATGGCAACAGCCAGCGTGAGCCGGCGCTGGATGCCAGCCGCGAAGTGGATCTGGCGCGCAGCGATCAGACCCTGCAATCGTTGCGCGAGCTGATCGCAGCCCTGGAGGCCCTGGACCACGAGGACTTCGGCATCTGCCAGAACTGCGGCGAGCCGATT
>JAIXSD010000170.1 GCA_027484885.1 Rubrivivax sp. | reverse complement strand
TGCCACGGCCATGCGCCGCCCGCCGGGCGTGAGCCAATGGCGCAGGGCGGCCTGGGCCATCACGCCCTCGGCCGCGGCCAGCAAGTCGGGTGCCTGCGCCAGCGCCCGGCCGCGCAGCAGCACGGCGCCGGGGGCCAGGTCTTGCCGGGCTGGCGGCGGCGCCAGGGCTTCGTCATCAAACAGGTCGAGGTTCATGGGGTCAGGCCTTCATTGGCCGAGGGTCGAAGGCCGGGCTTCTTGTCAATTGGTGAAATCTTTTTTGGGTCAAATTCAGCAAGACAGCCAGCTTGCAAAAGCTTGCAAACCTGTGTTCCCGAGGCCTGAAAAGCGAGTGGCCGCTGACATCTTTATTTTGCCGCGGCCGCGGCCACGGCCCGCCCCGCCCATCTGCTGATCCGGGTCAAAACGGGCTCGCTAAGATGGCTGCAGCATGCGCGTCCAGGCCTGAAAGAGCCGGCCTCTCACCCCGCTCAGACCCCTATCGCGCCCCCAGTTTTCATCATCTTCTGTCGTCCTTCCGTTGTCCGGAGTACCCCGCATGAGCTCGCCCAGCAGCACCCCCCAAGCCACCCAGTTCGATTTCGAAGACAGCCTGGCGCCGCAGCGCCAGCCCCTGGCGGCGCCGGCCGCCCTGCCGGCCCAGGAGATCAGCGCCGAGGTGCTGCTGGAGAAGTACGCAAAAGGCGAGGAGCAAACCCTGGACGAGCTGCGCCTGCGCGTGGCGCGTGCCCTGGCGCAAGCCGAGGCCCCCGAGGCCCGGGCCGAGTGGGAGGCCAAATTCCTCGATGCCCAGCGCCGCGGCTTCGTGCCCGCCGGTCGCATCAACTCCGCCGCCGGCACCGAGCTCAGCGCCACCTTGATCAACTGCTTTGTGCAGCCGGTCGGTGACTCCATCGCTTCGATCGACGACGGCCACCCGGGCATCTACACCGCCTTGACCGAGGCGGCCGAAACCATGCGGCGCGGCGGCGGCGTCGGGTATGACTTTTCCCGCATTCGCCCGCGCGGCGCCTGGGTGGGGTCGACCCAGAGCAGCGCCTCCGGCCCGGTCAGCTATATGCGGGTGTTCGACCGCAGCTGCGAGACGGTGGAATCGGCCGGCGCACGCCGTGGCGCGCAGATGGGCGTGCTGCGCTGTGACCACCCCGATGTCGAGGAGTTCATCCGCGCCAAGGACAAGGGCGATCTGAAGAACTTCAACATCTCGGTCGGGGTGACCGATGTGTTCATGCAGGCCGTGGAAGCGAACGGCGAGATCGAGCTGGTGCACAAGGCCGAGCCCGGCGCCAAGCAGCGCGCGGCCGGCGCTTACCAGCGCGGTGATGGCCTCTGGGTCTACCGCAAGCTGCAGGCGCGCGAGCTCTGGGACATGGTGATGCGCTCCACTTACGACCATGCCGAGCCCGGCGTGCTCTTCCTGGACCGCATCAACAACGACAACAACCTCTACTACTGCGAGTCCATCTCGGCCACCAACCCCTGCGCCGAGCAGCCGTTGCCTCCCTATGGCTGCTGCTGCCTGGGCTCGGTCAACCTGACGCATTTCGTGCGCCAGCCCTTCGGCCTGGACGCCAGCTTCGACGGCGAGGCCTTCGCCGAGGTCTGCCGCACCGCCACCCGCATGCTGGACAACGTGCTGGACGTGACGCCCTGGCCCCTGCCCGCGCAGCAGCAGGAGGCGCGCAACAAGCGCCGCGTCGGCCTGGGCTTCACCGGCCTCGGTGACACCCTGGTGATGCTGAACCTGCGCTACGACAGCGAAGCCGCCCGTGCCATGGCCAGCGAGATCAGCACCTTGATGCGCGACGCGGCCTACGAGGCCTCGGCCGATCTGGCGCTGGAGCGCGGTGCTTTCCCTCTCTTCAACGCCGACCTCTACCTCTCGGGCGGCAACTTCGCCTCGCGCCTGCCGCAAGGCCTGAAGGACAAGATCCGCGCCCAGGGCCTGCGCAACTCGCACCTGCTCTCCATCGCGCCCACCGGCACCATCAGCCTGGCCTTTGCCGACAACGCCTCCAACGGCATCGAGCCGGCCTTCAGCTGGAGCTACACCCGCAAGAAGCGCATGCCCGACGGCAGCTACAAGGAGTACGCGGTCGAGGACCATGCCTGGCGCCTGTACCGCCATATGTTCGGCACCGACGCGCCGCTCTCGCCGGCCTTTGTCACCGCGCTGGAGTTGTCGGCCTCCGACCATGCCTTGATGGTGGCGGCGGTTGCGCCCTTTGTGGACACCTCGATCTCCAAGACCGTCAATGTGCCGGCCGACTACCCCTATGCCGATTTCCAGGACCTGTACACCCAGGCCTGGAAGAGCGGCTTGAAGGGCTTGGCCACCTACCGGCCCAACAGCGTGCTCGGTTCGGTGCTCAGCGTGGAGGCGGCCCAGCCGGCGCCGGCGGCCGCCGTCACGGCGCCCGAGCCGCTCAAGCCGGTGGCCTCCGATGGCAGCAACCAGCGCATGCTGGTCTCGCGCCTGCCCAATGCGGTGCTGGCCTCGCTGCGCTGGCCCAGCCGGCCCGAGTTGCCGAACGGCAACCCGGCCTGGAGCTACATGATCCGCCACCCGCATGGCGACTTTGCGCTCTTCGTCGGCGAGCTGCCGGCCGAGGGGCCCGATGCCGGCCTGTTCGGCAAGAACCTGCCCTTTGAGGTCTGGGTCAACGGTGCCGAGCAGCCTCGGGGTTTGTCGGCCGTGGCCAAGACCTTGTCCATGGACCTGCGCAGCAATGACGCGGCTTGGCTGCGCCTCAAGCTTGATGCCCTGGCCACCGTGGCCGAAGAGCGTTCGTTCGAGATGGCCATGCCGCCGGGCGGCGAGCAGCGTCTCTTCCCCGGCGTGGTGGCGGCCACGGCTGCGGTCATCCGCTGGCGCTGCGAGCAGCTCGGCGCCCTGGCCGAGGGCGGCGCCACGCCGGTGATCGATGCCATGTTCAGCCGCGAGGAGCCGCGCACCAGCACCATGGGCACCCTGGCCTGGGCGGTGGACGTGGACAACCCGGCCACGAACGAGCAATTCACACTGACCCTGAAAGAGGTCAGCCTGCCCACGCCGGATGGCGGCTTTGTCACCCGCCCCTGCGCCATGGGCTTCTCGGGCAACTACCCCAAGGCCCTGGACGGCATGGCCCGATTGCTGAGCCTGGACATGCGCGTGATGGACCCGGCCTGGATCGGCATGAAGCTGCGCAAGCTGCTCAATGTGGGCGAACCGCTGGGCCACTTCATGGCGCCGGTGCCCAACTTGTCGGGTGAGCGGCGCCAGCAGATCTGGCCCTCGACCGTGGCCTATGTCGCGCGCCTGATCATCCACCGCTACGCCATGCTGGGCGTGCTGGACGAGCAGGGCCTGCCCCTGGTCGAGATGGGCTTGCTGCAAGCGCCCATCAGCGCCCGCAAGGCCAGCAGCGCCGGCGCCCTGCAGGCCCAGGCCGGCAAGCCCTGCCCGGAATGCGGCAACCGCACCATGATCCACAAGGATGGTTGCGATTTCTGCACCGCCTGCGGCTATGTGGGGCAGTGCGGCTGAGCGAGTGAACCGGTGAAGAGCTGAGCAGCTGAGCGGGCCGAGCGCCCGTTCCCTCAGCTCGCCATCGCGATCAGCACCACGCGCCGGTTCCGGGCGCGGCTGGCTTCGCTGTTGTTGTCGGTGATCGGTTTCTCATGGCCGAAGCCCTGGGTTTTGAGCGCGCCGCTGGGCCAGCCTGCGCCTTGCAGGGCCTGGCTGACGGCGCCGGCGCGGCGCAGGGACAGCTGCTTGTTGTAGCTGGCGTCGCCCACCGCATCGCTGTGGCCTTCGATGCGCAGGCGCGGCACCTCCACCTCGCGCAGCTGACGGCCCAGCTCGATCAGGCGCTGGCGCTGCTCCAGTTGCAGGCGGTCGGAGTCGAAGCCGAACAGCAGGCTGGTGGCCAGGTTCAGCTCCCACTCATCGCCGGTCTGCACAAATCCCAGCTCCTGCAGGCGGCGCTTTTGCTGCTCGGTCCAGGGTGAGGGCGGGGTGAGGGCGATTGCCGTGCCGGGGCTGCTCTGGCAGGCCTGGAGCAGCAGGGCTGGCGCGCCCAGGCAGGCCTGCAGCAGCTGGCGCCGGGGCGTGCTGAACCTGCTGAAGGGCGAAGGCGCCGGGCCCCTGATTTCAGTCCGGCTGCAAAGGGCGTGGCGTGGGGCGTGGCGTGGGGGCTGCTTCAAGTGAACTCCTGCTTGATGAGCCAGGGGCTGGCACGCTGCGTGCCGCCCGCTTGCGCTGGTACATGTCCTGGTCGGCCGCCTTCATCAGCTCGGCAGCGCTCAGGCCATGGGTGGGGAAAATCGCCAGGCCGACGCTGATGCCGGGCACCACGTCCGCGCCGTTGGGCAGGGTCACCGGCTGGGCCACGGCATGGCGCAGCTGCTCGGCGATGGCGGGCGCATTGGTGGCCTGGCGCAGGCCGTGGACCAGGACCACGAACTCATCTCCGCCCAGGCGCCCGACCAGGTCCTGCGCACGCACGCTGCGGCTCAGGCGCTGGGCCACGGCCACCAGCACGCAGTCGCCGGCTTCGTGGCCATGCTCGTCGTTGATGGTCTTGAAATGATCGGCGTCGATGAAGAACAGCGAGAAGCAGCCGCCGGCCCGGCTGGCCTGCGACAAGGTGCTGGCCAGCACCCGCTCGAAATGTGCGCGCGTGGCCACGCCGGTCAGGCCGTCGCGCGCGGCCTGGTCGCTGAGCTCGGCATGGGCGTGGCGCAGCGCGTCATGCTCGCGCAGCAGTTGCTGCTGGTGGGCGCTGAGCTCTTGCAGCAGGGCGTCGAAATCGGCGCTGAGCTGATCGAGCTCGCGCACGCCGGCGCGCGGGGCGCTGCGCAGGCTGAGGAACTGGCCCTGGGGCTCGCGGAGCTGGCGCATCTGCCGGCTGTATTCGGCCAGAGCTTGCAGGGGCAGGACCAGGCGATCGGCCAGGCGCTGCGAGACTCGCAGCACCGCCACCCCGGCCAGGCCCATGGCCAGCAGCACGCCGGCCGCCGCCCAGCTCATCAGGCTGAGCAGGGCGCTGGCATCGGCCTGCAGCTCCACCACGGCCTGCACCTGGCCCTGGGCCAGCACGGGCGCTTCGGCGCGCACCGGCCAGAGGTGTTCGGCCAGCCAGGCCCAGCCACCCGCAGCCTCGGGCTTGCGATAGCAGGCGAAATCGTCGACCGCTTCGGAGCCCGACGCGCCGGGCTGCGACGGCGCGCTCAGGCTCTGCGGCCCCAGCCGCACGCGCGCGGCCGAGATTGGCTCGTGGCGCAGCAGCTCCTGCAGCAGGTTTTCGGTGGCCTGGCGGTCCTGGAAGACCACGGCCGCCTCCACCGAGTAGGCCAGCGAGCGCGCCTGCAGCTCCAGATTGCGCACCGTGGACAGATGCAGCAGCAGGGCCGCGCCCACCGTCAGCACCAGGCCGACGCTGATCACCGAGAGCCAACCGATGCGCCAGCTGGCCGCACGCATCAGCTCGAACACGCTGGGCACGGGCCTGCCCTGCGCCGCCGGGCTGGCACCCCACAGATGTCGCAGCCGCTTGCTCATGCCTTGCGCCCCTGAGGCTGGGCCAGGCGCAGCACCTGCGGGTGCACGCGCAGGCCGCTGCGGGCCACGGCGTCGAGGTTGACTTCAAAGCGGGTGCGGCCGTCCTGCGCTTCCAGGCAGAACATGCCGCCGTCGCTGCAGAACTCGGGCCCGCGGCCCAGGGTCAGCACCGGCTGCTGGGCCAGGCTGCGCAGCAGCTGGCGCAGGGCTTCGGGCTGCCAGCCTTCCAGGTACACGGCCTGGCATTGGGCGGGCAAGGGGTTCTGGTTGGCCTCGATCAGATGCACATCGAGCTGGCGGCCATCGTGCAGGGGCTGCACCTGGCGGGCGATCTCCTGCGCATCGCTGGCGCTGCGGCTGATGCACAGGCCCAGGCTGGCCGGGCGCTGCGGCCAGCGGGTGTAGCTGACGATGGCTTGCAAGATGGCGCCGGTGGCCAGGGCCGATTGCGCCACCACCGCCTGCGGCAAGGAGGGCAGGGCCTGCGCCTGGCAGGGGCTGCCGGCCAGGCCGCCCAGCAGCAGCCCCAGGCCCAGCTCCAGACGGCGCCGCAGGCGCCCGCGCAGCCACCCAGGCGTGCGCCACGGCGGGGTCGAGCAGGAGACAAACAAGGCAGCCAACATTCAGATTCCAAACCAGCCACGCGGGGCCCGGGACATGGCCCCGGGGACGCGCTTCATATTTCCGAATGAGGACGAGATCGGCCCAGTATAGGCAGGGCTGAAGCCCGGGCCCTGCGCAATCCTGCCTGCCGCGCCCTGGCCACCCCCGCAAGTGCAGGGGTGGCCTGTTGCGCAGGCACGGCAGCCGGGCAAAGCGCGGGCTTTTCGGCAGATAGGCCGCAAGGGGCTGGCGCTAGGCTCATGGGCATCTGAATCCCTCGCCCGGGAGGCCTGGATGGCATTCGCACATGAGCTGCTCTTGTTTCCTCTGGAACGCGAGGTGCAGGCCGCAGCCCAGCAGCTGCACGAGAGCTCGGACTGGAACGCCCGCCTGGCCGTGGCCTGGGGCCTGCGCCAGCTGAACAGCCCACGCGCCCAGGCCCTGGCCAGCGCCCTGCTCAAGGAGCTGGATGAAGCGCAGGAGCAGACCGCCTTCATGGACCCGGCCGCCCTGAGCACCATGCGCGCCCGCCTGCATCTGGTGCAGGGCGAGGTGGCCATGCTGATGATGCGGCTCGATGAAGCGCAGACCTGGGTCGAGCGCGCCCGTGCCGAACTGGCCGAACACCCCAACCCCTGCGCTCAGGCGGATCTGTACGGCCTGCAGGCCAGCATCCACGCCGACCGTGGCGATGTCGATCTGCAGCGCGATGCCCAGCAAAGCGCGCTGGACTGCGCCGACCAGGCCCAGGATGCCGAGCGCCAGCTCTACTACCGCGCCTGCCTGGCGCGCGCCGATCTCTTCCTCGATTTCGAGCTGGCCCGGGCCACCTGGTCCGAGCAGCTGCCGGCCAGCGGCGAGGGCTTGTCGGCCCTGTGCCGCGCGGCCCTGTCGGACTACCGCGCGCTCGAGCATGGCCTGGGCTCCGACTATGTCGAGGCGGCCGCCTTTCTGGAGCAGTCCTACGAGGCCAGCCTGGAGTCGGGCCAGGTGCGGCGTGCCATCGGCGCGGCCTCCAACCTGGGCTACAGCTACACCAGCATTTCCGATTTCGAGACCGCCCTGGCCTGGCTCAAGAAAGGCCTGGCCGTGGCGCGGCGCGTGCGCTGGCCGGGTGCCATCGGCCTGTGCCTGGCCCAGACCGGCGAGGCCTTGCGCCGCGTCGGCCAGACCGAGTCGGCGCGCGAGCTGCTGCGCGAATGCCTGCAGACCCTGGCCCAGCATCCGCACAGCCGCACCGCCATGATGGCGCTCGATTACCTCGGCCAGGCCGAGCTGGACCATGGCCACTACGAGGAGGCGCTCAAGCATTTCGAGCTGCTGGGCCAGCGCGAGCGGCATTCGCATTCCAGCGATATGCGCACCGGCGTGGTGCTCGGCCAGGCCCGGGCCTTGATGCATCTGGGCCGGCTGGATGAGGCGCGCCGCGTGGCCCTGGAGGCGATCAAGGCCGCCACCGCCCAGCAGCAGCGCAGCGATCTGATCGAGCTGCGTGCCTTGCTGGCCGAGATCGAACGGCGCAGCGGCGCCGCGCCCGAGACCGTGTTGAACTGGCTGCAGCTGGCGCTGGAGCAGGCCCAGGCGCTGGAGGGCTACCAGCCCCAGCCCTCTCTGCTCGACGCCGCGGCCGAGGCCCTGGACAAGGCCGGCCGGCCGCAAGAAGCCTATGCCATGGCGCGGCGCGCGGCCGCGGCCCGCCAGGTCGGCTGGACCACCGCCTCACGCCATGCCCGCCAGCAGGTCGAGGTGGCGCGCAACGAGCGCCAGCATGCCCGCCAGCAGGCCCAGGCCAAGGAAGAACGCCTGGCCAAGCTGCAGGCCGCGCATGAGCAACTGCAACAGCTGGTGGTGCTGGGCCGCGAGATCTGGCGCCAGCGCAGCCCGGGCCTGATCTTCACCGTGCTCTGCCGCGAGCTGCGCTCGGTGCTGGGCGCCGAGGTGCAGGCCGTCTACCGCCGCGATGCCAGCGGCCAGACCCTGGTGATGGGCGAATCGTCCAAGGGCGAGCATGAGGGCCTGCCGCTGAAGATCGCCGTCAGCGACCCCGACAGCCCCTGCGCTG
>JAIXSD010000445.1 GCA_027484885.1 Rubrivivax sp. | reverse complement strand
CGCTTTGCCGACTCGGAAGACTTCACCTACTCGCGCACCAGCAACCCGACGGTGCGCAGCCTGGAAGCGCGCCTGGCCGCGATGGAGGGCACCGAGGGTGCCATCGCCACCGCCACCGGCATGAGTGCCATCCTGCTGCTGTGCATGGGCTTGCTCAAGGCGGGCGACCATGTGCTGTGCTCGCGCTCGGTGTTCGGCACCACCATCAATCTGTTCGCCAAGGAATTCGGCAAGTTCGGGGTTGAGACGAGCTTCGTCTCGCAGACCGACCTCGCCGAATGGCGCGCGGCCCTGCGCCCCAACACCCGGCTGCTGTTTGCCGAGACGCCGACCAACCCGCTGACCGAAGTCTGCGACATCCGCGCTCTGGCTGACATCGCCCATGGCGCGGGCGCGCTGCTGGTGGTCGACAACACCTACTCGACGCCGGCGCTGCAGCAGCCCACGCGTTTCGGCGCCGACCTGGTCATGCATTCGGCCACCAAGTACATGGACGGCCAAGGCCGGGTCATGGGCGGAGCGCTGTGCGGCCCCAACCGTCTGATCAAGGATGTGTTCGGCCCGGTCATGCGCACCGCCGGCATGGTGCTCTCGCCCTTCAATGCCTGGGTGATTTTGAAAGGCCTGGAGACCTTGAGCTTGCGCATGAAGGCCCAGAGCGAACAAGCCCTGGCCGTAGCGCGCTGGTTGGAAGCCCGGCCCGAGGTGGCGCGGGTGTACTGCCCGGCCTTGCCCTCGCATCCCCAGCATGAACTGGCCATGCGCCAGCAGTCGGGGCAGGGTGGGGCGGTGCTGTCCTTTGAGTTGAAGGCCGACACGCCCGAGGCCGCGCGCGCCGCTGCCTTCCATGTCATCAACAGCACCCGCGTGCTCAGCATCGCCACCAATCTGGGCGACACCAAATCCATCATCACCCACCCGGCCACCACCTCGCATGGTCGCCTCAGCGAGGCCCAGCGCCAGGCCGCCGGCATCAGCCAGGGCCTGATCCGGCTGGCCGTCGGTCTAGAGCATGTCGACGACATCACCGACGACCTGAACCGTGGCATCTCCACTTTGAACAGCTTATGAGCCAACACGCCAACACCCCCGTGCGCACCCGCATTGCGCCGTCGCCGACTGGTTTTCTGCACCTGGGCACGGCCCGCACCGCCCTGTACTCCTGGGCCTATGCCCGCCACTACGGAGGCAAGTTCGTGCTGCGCATCGAAGACACCGATGTCGCTCGCTCCACCCAGGATTCGGTCGAGCAGATCCTGGCTTCGATGAAGTGGTTGGGTCTGGACTACGACGAGGGCCCGATCTACCAGATGCAGCGCCTGGAGCGCTACCACGCGGTGGCCGAGCAATTGATCGCCGAAGGCAAGGCCTACCGCTGCTACTGCACGCCCGCCGAGCTGGACGAGTTGCGCGAGGCCCAGCGCGCGCGCGGCGAGAAAACCCGCTACGACGGCCGCTGGCGCCCGGAGCCCGGCAAGGTGCTGCCGCCGGTGCCGGCTGGTGTGACGCCGGTGGTGCGTTTCAAGAACCCGCTGGACGGTGACGTGACCTGGGATGACCTGGTCAAAGGCCCCATCACCATCAACAACCGCGAGATCGACGACCTGATCATCGTGCGTCCGGCCGCTGAGGATGCACCCGCCGGCAGCCTGGGTGTGCCAACCTACAACTTCGCCGTGGTGGTGGACGACTGGGACATGCAGATCAGCCATGTGTTCCGCGGCGACGAGCATGTCAACAACACGCCGTGGCAGATCAACATCTTCCGCGCCCTCGGCGCGCCGCTGCCGGCCTTTGGCCATGTGCCGGTGATTCTGGGTGACGATGGACAGAAGCTGTCCAAGCGCCGCGGCGCTGTCAGCGTCACCGCCTACGAAGAGGGTGGTTACCTGCCCGAGGCCATGCTGAACTACCTCTCGCGCCTGGGCTGGAGCCACGGCGACGACGAACTGTTCAGCCGCGAGCAGCTGGTGTCCTGGTTCGATGGCAGCCATCTGAACAAGAGCCCCGCGCAATGGGACCCGGCCAAGCTCGAATGGGTCAACAGCCAGTACATCAAGCAGGCGGACGACAGTCGCCTGGCCGCACTGGTGGCAGCGCAACTCGCCGCACGCGGCGTGCAGGTGGACGCCGTCAAGCTCGTGCCCATGTGCAGCTTGTTCAAGGACCGCTGCTCGACCACGGTGGCTTTGGCCGATTGGCTGTCCATGTACTTCGGCCCGGTCAGCCCCTCGGCCGAGGATCTGGCGACTCATGTCACCGAGGCGGTAAAGCCGGCCTTGGCTGCGCTGGCGGACAAGCTGCAAGCAGTGACTGAGTGGAGCAAGCCTGAGATTGCCGCCGCGATCAAGGAAACCATTGGCGCGCATGGCTTGAAGATGCCTCAGCTGGCCATGCCGGTGCGCGCTTTGGTGTGCGGACGCGTGCAAACGCCCAGCGTCGATGCGGTGCTGGAACTGTTCGAACAAGAAATTGTTGTGAAACGCTTGCGCTCCGCGTAAAAAGCGTCCTATAATCTACGTCTTGCTTGAACAGCGCGAAACTTTAGATGTCTCGCGGTGCTTCGGAAGCTGAGCCAGTCTGCAAAGACTGGCGGTGCATGCTGAAGTACTGATAAGAATCGTCGGGGGTATAGCTCAGCTGGGAGAGCGCTTGCATGGCATGCAAGAGGTCAGCGGTTCGATCCCGCTTACCTCCACCAAATTCAAATTGAGTTTGTGTGGCGCGCGGTTCAGATGCAAAAGTTTTGCGATATACTGCAGAGCTTGAATATCTAGAGTTAATTGCTGTATACTTTGCGGCAGTTAATTAGAAGGTTTAGTCCCCTTCGTCTAGAGGCCTAGGACACCACCCTTTCACGGTGACTACAGGGGTTCGAATCCCCTAGGGGACGCCAAGTTTGACAAGGCTTGGTAGTTATTGAAAAATAACTGCAAACTTGTTTGATGTGATTTAAATTGTGTATATAATTTAAATCGTCATCTGGAGTGGTAGTTCAGTTGGTTAGAATACCGGCCTGTCACGCCGGGGGTCGCGGGTTCGAGTCCCGTCCACTCCGCCAGCTTTAAGGCAAAGATTAAAATGTCTTTGTCAGCGTTGAAGAAATTTGCTGAGGCAGGTTTCAATGGCGGCCAAGAAATTGGCCGCTGTTATTTGTGAAGTTGTTTGAGGTTTGACACGCTTGAATGGCGCGGCAACCGAGATTCGTAAGGATCTGGGGGTATAGCTCAGCTGGGAGAGCGCTTGCATGG
>JAIXSD010000183.1 GCA_027484885.1 Rubrivivax sp. | reverse complement strand
TGTTCGGCGGCAAGCCGCTGCCGGTCGAGCGCACCAGCGCCAAGGTCGTGGGGGTCTATGTGCCCATGTGGGAGAGCGCCCGCCATGTGGACCGCATCCCGGCCGGCAGCGTGACGCACTTGCTGTACTCCTTTCTGCGCCTTTGCGGCCCGGGTCAGATCGCCAAGGACGCAGCGCGCTGCGAGGGCAAGAAGGACTTCCAGCTCAGCACCGGGGGCGCTGAGAAAACCTTCGACGCCGCTTTCGCGCGCTTGAAGGCGCGCGAGCCTCAGGTCAAGGTGCTGGCCTCGGTCGGCGGCTGGGGCGGCTCGGACGGCTTTTTCCACATGGCACCTGACGCGGCCAAGCGCGCGGTCTTTGTCGAGTCGTCCCTGCAGTTCCTGCGCGATCACCCGAGCTTTGACGGCATCGACATCGACTGGGAGCACCCCGGCGACAACGGCTCCGCCAACGGCGTGCCTCTGGGCAGCCCGGCCGATGGCCAGGCCTATGCCGATCTGATGGTGGACCTGCGCCGCGGCCTGCAGCGCCTGGAGGCCGAGACCGGCCGGCCCTATCTGCTGAGCACCGCCATCAACAGCGGCGAGACGGTGGTCAAGCGCATCAACTTCAAGCAGGCGGCCCCGGCACTCGATCTCATCTTCATGATGACTTACGACTTCTACGGCAACTGGTCCGCCGCAGCGGGCCACCACACGACGCTGATGAGCAGCCGCAGCGCCGCCGGCATCGAGGCCGACGACAGCCTCGACCGCTCGGTGCGCAACCTCGAAGCCGCCGGCGTGCCGCGCGCCAAGCTGGTGGGCGGCGTGGCCATGTACGGCCGCGGCTTTGCTGGCGTGGAGCGTGCGCAAACCGGCGCCAGCAAGACCGGTGGCTACCCCGGCGCCGATGGCTCGGCCGGCTACCGCGAAATCGCCGCCCGCTACCTCGGCCCCAAGGGCCAGGGCGTGAACGGCTACCTGGCCCATTTCGATGCCCAGACCCAATCCTGGAGCCTGTTCCACCCCAAGCACAAGCTGTGGATGGGCTATGACGACCCGCGGGCCATCATCGCCAAGGGCCGCTACGCCACCAAGCAAGGCCTGGCCGGCCTGTTCGCCTGGGAGTTGACCCAGGACAACGGCGATCTGCTCAATGCCATGAACCACGGCGTGGGCAATCTCTTGCTCGCGCGCTGAGCCTGCGTTCACCAGGGCAGACGTTCGCCCTGGTAGCTCAAGAAGCTGCCGCTGTCTTCGGCCTGCACGCGGTCCAGCACGGCCAGCATTTCCTGCGCGGCCAGGGCGGGCGGCCGGCCGATCTGATCGCCGCGAAACGGCCGCGACAGGGCCGAGCTGACCGTGCCCGGGTGCAGGGCAATCAGGGCGGCGCCGGGCAGCTGGCGTTTGGCTTCAATCGCGGCGGTCTTGAGCAGCATGTTCAGCGCCGCCTTGGAGGCGCGGTAGCTGTACCAGCCGCCCAGGCGGTTGTCCTCGATGCTGCCCACCTTGGCCGAGAGCAGGGCCAGCACGCTGCGCTGCTTGTCCATCAGTGGCAACAGGTGGCGCAGCAGCAGGGCCGGGCCGAAGGTGTTGACCAGGAAGGTGGCTTGCAGCTGGGCGTAGCTGAGCTCGCCAAGCTTTTTCTCGGGCATGAAGTCGGCCGTGTGCAGCAGGCCGGCCGCATTAATGAGCACGTGAAACGGCGCTTGATCACGCAGGGCCTGTGCGGCCGCGGCAATGCTGGCCTCGTCGGCAAAGTCCAGGGCGGGTGTGGAGTTCCGGTGCAGGCCGGTCACGCCGGCACAGCGCGGGTCGGCCTGCAGCTGGGCCACAAAGGCGGCGCCCAGGGCGCCCGAGGCGCCGATCACCAGGGCCCGGTAGCCCTCGGGCAAGCTGCTCATGCCCTGGAACGGGCTGGCCTCGTTCATGCCAGCCACCCTTGGCGCCAGCGCTCGCTGTCGCGCAGCTCGCGCCAGGCCAGGCGCTGCACGCGTTTGGACAGCACGGCTTCCAGCTCGATCCACTCGACCGGGCCGGGCTGCCCGCTGGGGCCGATCTCGGGCGCGATCACTCGGCTGACGAGAAAATGGCGCTCACGCTGCTGGGGCTGCAGCGCGGTCCATTTGCTGTGCAGCAGTTTCTTGGGGTGCAGGGGCGGTGCAGGGTGGGAGGAGCTCATGGGGCGCAGCCTAGCCCAAGCCTGCGGGCCGTGCTGGCCGGGCGGGCAATGCCCGAGCCCTGCCGCAGCGCTTGCGGTACGCGGCCCACCCTGCGCCGCTGAGGCCCGCACAATCGGGGCCCTGTCCGTTTTTCGCGCTGCTGCCCATGTCTTTCTCCTCTGCCGCCCCCGTGGCCATCGTCGGCGCCGGCCTGGCCGGCCTGTCTTGCGCCCAGGCTTTGCATGCGGCTGGCGTGCCGGTGCAGCTGTTCGAGAAGAGCCGCGGCCCGGCCGGCCGCATGAGCACACGCCGCGGCGAGGGCTGGCAATGCGACCACGGCGCCCAGTACTTCACCGCCCGCGACCCCGAGTTCCGCGCCGAGCTGGCACGTTGGCAGGCGGCCGGCGTGGCCGCGCCCTGGCAGCCGCGCCTGCGGGTTTTCGGGCCCCAGCCCGAGGCACGCGGCGCCGGTGAGACCGAGCGCTTCGTCGGCCTGCCGCAGATGACGGCGCCGGCGCGCTGGTTGGCTCAGGGCTTGCCGGTACAGCTCCAGGCCACCGTCCAAGGCTTGCAGCGCCGTGCCGATGGCGGCTGGCAGCTGCAGCTGGCCGAAGCGGAGCATCAGGCGCTGGCCAGCCAGGCTTTTGCCGCGGTGCTGCTGGCCGTGCCCGCGCCGCAGGCCGTGCCCCTGCTGGCGGACCACAGCGAAGCTTTGCGTGCCCGCGCGGCCGCCGCCCGCATGCGCGGCAGCTGGGCGCTGATGCTGCGCTACGAGCAGGCCCTGAGCCTGGATTTCGATGCCGCCTTCGTCAACCAAGGCCCGCTGCGCTGGGTCGCGCGCGACAGCAGCAAGCCCGGGCGCGCCGCGGCTGGCGCGGGCGAAACCTGGTTGCTCCACGCCGAAGCCGAGTGGAGCGAGGCGAACCTGGAGCTGACGCCCGAACAGGCCAGCGCGCCTTTGCTGGCGGCCTTTGCAGAACTGGGCGGGCGGGCGCCCGATCAACTGGCGGTGCACCGCTGGCGCTATGCCGACAGCGCGCCGCCGCTGGAGCTGGGCTGTGATTGGGATGCCGCGGCCGGCCTCGGCCTGTGTGGCGATTGGCTGATGGGCGGCAAGGTCGAAGGCGCCTGGCGCAGCGGTCGGGCCCTGGCGCAGGCCTTCTCGCAAGCGCGCGGCTGAGCGCGGTTTCGGCCACGCTTCAGAGCCTGCGCGGGCCGCTTCGCCCGAAAGCACGCGAGAACGCAGTAAAATCCGCGGTCCAATCCATGTCCGACCCTGCCGCAGCCGCTCCCAGCCGGTGCGGGCGGCGGCAGAGGATGGTGTCGCAAGGCCGCCGGTCTTGCCGATTCTTTTGATTTCTTTTTCCGTACCGGAGCCATCATGGGCAACAAGATCATCACCGAAGCCGCTGCACGCGCCACCCCCCGTCCCGTCGCCCCCAAGGGCGTGACCTTCACGGCTCCCCGCGGCCAAAAGATCAGCCTGGAGCGCGGCTCGCACACCCGCAGCAAGAAGAACCCGGGCAAGCGTCCCAGCAGCGGCGGCTGATACACCCCCGCCGTTCGTGCCCGGGTCTGGTTCGCAAGGACGCCCGGCACAGCGCGCTGACCACAGGCCCTTCCTCGCGGTAGGGCCTGTGCTTTTTTGGGGGCCGGCCGCCTGCTGCGGCCATGCGCGGCCCCACCACGCGTCCTTTGTTCGCTCACCCTGAACCACTCCGACACGCCATGCTCCGCATCACCGAACTCCGTTTGCCGTTGGACCACGCCGAAGACGCCCTGCGCCCGGCCGTTGTGCAGCGCCTGGGACTGCCTGACGATGCGGCGCTGCTGGGTTTCACCGTTTTCAAGCGCAGCTACGACGCGCGCAAGAAGACCGCCATCCAGCTGATCTACACGGTGGATTGCGAGCTCAGCGACGAGGCGGCGGTGCTGCAGCAGTTCGCCGGCGACCCGCACATCAAGCCCTCGCCGGACACGCAGTACAAGTTCGTCGGCCATGCGCCGGTGGATTTCTTCAACGGTGGCGAGCGCCCGCGGCCGGTGGTCATCGGCTTTGGCCCCTGCGGCATCTTTGCCGCCCTGATCCTGGCCCAGATGGGCTTGCGCCCCATCGTGCTGGAGCGTGGCAAGCAGGTGCGCGAACGCACCAAGGACACCTGGGGCCTGTGGCGCGAGCAGCGCCTCAACCCCGAGTCGAATGTGCAGTTCGGCGAGGGTGGGGCCGGCACCTTCTCCGACGGCAAGCTCTGGAGCCAGATCTCCGACCCGCGCCACCTGACCCGCAAGGTGCTGACCGAATTCGTCAAGGCCGGCGCGCCCGAAGAGATTCTGTTCGTCAGCAAGCCCCATATCGGCACCTTCCGCCTGGTCAGCATGGTGATCAAGATGCGGGCCGAGATCGAGGCCCTGGGCGGCGAGATCCGCTTCGAGCAAAAGGTCAGCGATGTGCTGATCGAAAAGAGCACCGATGGCAGCCAGCACATCCGCGGCGTGACGCTGGAGTCGGGCGAGCAGATCCGCACGGATCACGTCGTGCTGGCTCTGGGCCACAGCGCCCGCGACACCTTCACCATGCTGCACCAGCGCGGCGTGTTCATGGAGGCCAAGCCTTTCTCCATCGGCTACCGCATCGAGCACCCGCAAAGCGTGATCGACGCGGCCCGCTTCGGCCCCAATGCCGGCAACCCCATCCTCGGCGCCGCCGATTACAAGCTGGTGCACCACGCCAAGAACGGCCGCTCGGTCTACAGCTTCTGCATGTGCCCCGGCGGCACGGTGGTGGCCGCGACCAGCGAGCCCGATCGCGTGGTCACCAACGGCATGAGCCAGTACTCGCGCAATGAGCGCAATGCCAATGCCGGCATCGTCGTCGGCATCAGCCCGCAGGACTACCGCCAGGACGGCAAGCACGAGGGCCCGGTCAACCCGCTCGACGGCATGGCCTTCCAGCGCATCTGGGAAAGCCGCGCCTACGAGCTCGGCGAGGGCGGCTATCTGGCGCCGGGCGCCCTGGTCGGCGACTTCATCAAGCGCCAACGCTCCAAGGTGCTGGGCAACGTCGAGCCCAGCTACAAGCCCGGCGTGACCTTGACCGATCTGCAGCAAAAAGGCCGCGGCAGCCTGCCCGACTACTGCCTGGACGCGATCCGCGAGGCCTTGCCCGCGTTCGAGCGCCAGATCAAGGGCTTCTCGCGCCCCGACGCCGTGCTCACCGGCGTCGAAACCCGCACCTCCTCGCCCTTGCGCATCACCCGTGGCCGCGACTACCAAAGCCTCAACATCAAGGGTCTGTACCCCGCCGGTGAAGGTGCCGGTTATGCCGGCGGCATCATGTCGGCCGGTGTGGACGGCATCGAGGTGGCGGAGGCGCTGGGCGCGGCGCTGCTGGCCCAGGCCTGAGCGGGCGCCTGGCTCGCTTCAGTCCGCGTGCTGTGGTTTGCTGCGGCGTTGGAAAAACTGCTCGATCTGCGGCGCGTAGCGCACGCGGGCCTCGGCGCTGAACCAGTCTTTGGCGATCTCGCGCAGGCGGGCGGCGCCGGCCGGTGTGCCCAGGGCCTGGTCGATGGCCAGGATGGCCGCACGACCCCAGGGGTTGCGCGGGCAGGCGATGCCCAGCACCAGGGGCTCGGTCGCGCCGAGGATGGGCAGGGCGATGTAGTCCTCGGCCGCCAGACCCAGCTTTTGCAGTTGGGCCAGCGCGCCCGGTGCATCGATCAAGTAATCGGTTCGGTCCTTGGCCAGCATGTGGCGCATGCGGTCGCCCCAGGCCGCGGTGGCGTAGTCGGCCAGCATGGGATTGCTGCGCTTGCGCTGCGCCGCCAGCAGCGCATCCACCGTGTCGCCAAAGCTGCGCCCGCGGGCGTAGGCTCCGCGCAAGCGTTGCTGTTCGAGCAGCGAGCGCAGATCGGCCGCGCCCTCGGCATCACGCGGCAGCAGATGCAATTTGTCGCGCCGCAGCACCAGCTCGGGTGGCGGTGCCAGCATGGTGTCGGCGAAATAGGCCTCGGCCTCGCGCGCCCGGGTGTGCACCGTGGTCGGCCGGCACGCCGGCTCGCCGCGCTGGACCATCTGCCAGCTGCGCACGGCATTGGTGTCCAGGGGCTCGTGCTGGATGGCCGGGAGTTGCTCTTTCAAATAGGCCACGATGGGGTTGAGCCGCGCCGCGCTGCCTTGCAACCAGACGATGCGATCGACGCGCGGTGGCGGTGAAGCACTGGCGGCGCAGGCAGGCGCCCCCGCCAGCATCGCGCTGAGCAGACCGGCCAGCACGTGCAGGACTTGGCGTCGGGTTTGGGCTTGGCGAGCGGTGTTCGCACTCATGGCATGAGGTCGGGCTGGGCTCATTGGCATTGGAACGGTTCGAGCTGCCCAGCATAGCGGTGGTGCCTCTCGGGTGTGAAGCAGATCTCATGCGTCTGCTTGAGTGCCTCGGTCGCCTTCTCCTTTTCGCCCGCCTGGCCCGCTTCACCCGCGCTCAAGACGCAGTGGATGCATCCATGGCGCCAGCACCCCTGGTGCAGCATGTGTACCTGAGCGCCATCCAGGGAATTTGGACGGGCGCGTTCCGCGGCGGCTCTACCCGATGCGGGATCAGCCCGGTTTGGACGGCCGGGCTCGCTCCCGGTAGAAGGCGTCGATCTTGCCGCTGTAGTGGCGGCGGGTGTCGGGGGTGAGCAAGCTTTCCACCACTTCGCGCAGAAAGCGGGCGCCGGCCGGCGTGCCCAGCACCCGGTCGATCTGGCGCAGGGCGGCCAGGCCCCAGGCATTGCGGGGGCAGGCCATGGCGCCGATCATGCCTTCATCGGCACCCTGCACGGGCAGGGGCAGGAGTTGATCGGCCTCGCTGTTGCTGCCAAAGCTGCCAGGCGCGCTGCGCTGGATGGCTTCGTTGTCGGGCGCGCGCAGGCGCAGCATGAAGTCGTAGTCGAGGGTGTAGTCGGCGCGGTCGGCCAGCACCATGTTCAGCAGCTTGTCGGCCGCGCCGGCATGGGCGTAGAGCGAGACCGCGCTGGGGTTGGGGGCCTGCTTGAGCAAGGCGTCGAGGTGCGGGCCGTAGCTGCGCCCTTCGAACAAGGCGCCGCGCAGGCTGGTGTCGGCCAGCAGGCGGGCCAGGTCCACCTCGCCGGCGCTGTTGCGCGGCAGGCGCTCCAGCCGGTCGCGGCGCACGATCAGCTGCGGTGGCGGCACCCACTGCGCGTCGATGAAGTAGGCCACAGCCTCACGCTCGGGCGTGCGCAGGGCCGCAGGGATGCACACCGGCTCGCCGCGCGCCAGCAGCTGCCAGCTGCGCTTGCTGTTGGCCACGAGGCTGCGTTGCTGGATCTGGGGCAGGCGCTCGCTCAGGTAGGCCACCAGCCGGTCGGAGTAGCCCAGGCTGCGGCCGGGCCCGGGGCCGGCGACTTTGCTGTCGGGCATCAGCCAGGTGATTTGATGGACGTCCGGCTCGGGGCTTCGCGCGGCTGAGGCTGCTTGCGGCGCGGCGAGGGCGGCCTGGCTGATGAAGCCCAGGGCGCAGATCAGGGACGACAGGCCTGTGGGGCTTGTGGTCAAAGACCGAGGGCGGCCAAAGAAGCCAAGGCAGCGGGCCGCGCGATCAAAGACAGAAGAGAGAGCAGCAGCAGGGCGGGGCACAGGATTCACACGAGACCGTCGGAACCGGGCCGCTGCTGCAGCTGGATCAGATGCAGCGGCGACCTCAATAAAAACCAAAAAACAGGAGATGGCAGACGGGGCAACTCCAGGCTCCAACTCAGGGAGCGGCCCCACCTCGGAGCCGCCCGGGCCTCTGAGGCGCGCCGAGCATAGCGGTGGCCCTCCCTCCTGCGGCTCAGGGTTTTGCCGCGCTGCTGCGCATTTGTGCGCAGCGCGGAAGAGACAGCTGTCGCCCGGGGCGCTGCGTCACCCTCAGGCCGTGCCCACCATCAGGTCGATCAGTTCCTTGACGAACTCCAGGGCTTCTTCCGGCGTGGCGAAGTAGTACTCGCCGCCGAGGTCGGCGACATCGCCATCCGGGCCGATGTGGACGACGGACCAGCCCTCCGCGCCGCCGCCGATGGCGCAGACCCCAAAGCTGCCCGGGGCCAAGGTCTTGGCCGAACCGGCCGTGACGAAGATGTCTTTGTTCTGGTGGGAGTAATAGCGTTTCACCGCGCCATTGTCGCTGCCGCCACATGGTCAGCGGGTCAGCGGGTCGGCGGGCGAACGCGCGCAGGCCTCCTAGAATCGGCGCTCGATGAATGGAACCCCATCGGGAAGGCCGCAGGCATGACAAAAAAAGCAATCTGGAACGGCGTCGTGATCGCCGAGAGCGATGACACGGTGCTGATGGACGGCAACCACTACTTCCCCGCCGACTCGCTGAAGCGCGAATACACCAGCTTCAGCAACCACCGCAGCAGCAGCGACAAAGGCCAGGCCCAGTATCTGAGCCTGTTCGTCAACGGCGAGTTCAATCCCGATGCGGTCTGGTTCTACGCCGAGCCGAGCGAATTGGCTGCCGCCATTCGTGGGCGTTATGCCTTTTGGAAGGGCGTGCAGATCAGCGACTGAGCGTCGCTGACCAGTCGCTCCCGAGCTGAGCTCAGGGGCGCGTGCCCAGCACCTGCCCGCCCGCGCCCAGGCTCTTGCGCGGCCACAGCGCCCACAGGCGCAGCGGCTGCTTCATGCGCCCGGCCTGGGTTTCGGCTTCGCGGCCCCAGCCCCAGAAGAAGTCGGCGCGCACGGCGCCGGTGATGGCGCTGCCGGTGTCCTGGGCCATGACCAGGCGGC
>JAIXSD010000270.1 GCA_027484885.1 Rubrivivax sp. | reverse complement strand
TGTTCGCGGCCGTGCGCGCTGACCATCAAGAGCACGCGCAGCCCCGGCTGCTGCGCGCGCAGGCGCTGGGCCCAGGCCAGGGCGTCCTGCCCCGGCATCTGGCCATCGATCAAGACCAGCTGCAGGGGCTGGCCCCGGGCGAGGGCCGCCTGCTGGGCTGCCAGAGCGGCCTCGCCGCTGTCGGCCGGCGTGACCGCCCAGCCCAGCGCCGACCCCATGCGGGCCAGCACGGCGCGGGCCTCGCCGTGGTCGTCAACCATGAGCGCCCGCGGTGGCGGCGCTTCGGCGGCGAGGCCTGAGTGGGCGTCGGCGCCAGCACCTGGCAAGACGGGCAGTTGCAGGGTGAAGGCAAAGCGGCTGCCTCGGCCGGGCGCGCTGTCCAGGCTCAACTCACCCCCCATCAGCTGTACCAGACGCTGGCTGATGGCCAGGCCCAGGCCGGTGCCGCCAAAGCGGCGGGTGGTCGAAGCCTCGGCCTGGGTGAAGCCGGAAAAAATCTGCGCCTGGTGCTCGGGCGCAATGCCGATGCCGCTGTCGCGCACCGAGAACTCCAGCGTGGCCAGGCCCCGCTCCACACCACGCAGATGCAGGCCCAGCACCACCTCGCCCTGGGGCGTGAATTTGAGGGCATTGCCGCCCAGATTGATCAGCACCTGCTGCAGGCGCAGGGCATCGCCGAGCAGGGCGGGCGGCAGCGCCGGGTCCAGGTCGAAGAGCAGCTCCACCGGCTTGGCGCCCAGATTGGCCGAAAGGATGACCGAGAGCTCGCGGAACAGGGGCTCGAGCTGGAAGGGCTGCGGGTCCAGCGTCATCTTGCCCGCCTCGACCTTGGAGAAATCCAGAATGTCGTTGAGCAGCCCCAGCAGCGAGCGGGCGGCGCCCTCGGTCTTGCTGGCGTAGTCCTGCTGGCGCTCGCTCAGCGGGGTCTTCTGCAAGAGCTTGAGCATGCCGAGGATGGCGTTCATCGGCGTGCGGATCTCATGGCTCATATTGGCCAGGAACTGGCTCTTGGCGCGCGAGGCGCTTTGCGCTTCTTCGGTGGCCCGCACCAGGTCGGTGATGTCGATGCGGAAGCCCACCAAATGGCCGTCGTCCATGCGCCGCTCGATGACCCGCACCCAGCGCTCATCGCCAAGCTTTTGCACCAGGGTGGTCTGGGCCTTGCGGTGCGCAGCCATACGCTCGGCCACCCACTCGTCCACGCGGCCGATGGCCTCGACATATTGGCCGCGCTCGGCGCCGCCGCGGACGATGGACTCGAAGCTGGCGCCGGGCACGATCAGGTCGGCCGAGAGCGGGTACATCTCGCGGTACTTCTCGTTGCAGAAGACCAGGCGATCCTCGGGGTCGTAGAGCACAAAGCCTTCGTTGACCGCATCGATGGAGCCGCGCAGCAAGGCTTCCGCTCGGCGCACCTCGGCCTCGGCGCGCTTGCGCTCGCTGATGTCCACATAGGTGGTGACAAAGCCGCCATCGGGCATGGGGGCGCCGCGCACCTCCAAGGTGCGGCCGTTGGGGCGGGTGCGCTCGAACTGATGCAGGCTGGGGTGGCGCGCGCGCTCGATGATCTGCTGCACGGTCGCCTCGACATCGTCGGCCTCGCCGTACTCACCCCGCGCGGCATTGAAACGGATGATCTGCTCAAAGCTCGTGCGGGGGCCAGCGAAGAGCTCGTCGGGGAACTCCAGCAGCTGCCGGAATTGGCCGTTATGGGCCAAGAGATTGAGATCGGCGTCGAAGACACTGAGCGCGCAGGGCAGGTTCTCCAGCACGCTGCGCAGCACCTGGTTGGCGCGTCGGGTTTGCGCCTCCAGGGCGCGGCGCTGGGTGATGTCCTGGTAGGTGCCGAAGATGCGCAGGGCGCCCTGGTCGTCAAACGAAGCCTCGCCGACCGAGCGCACCCAGAGCTCGCGGCCGCTGCGCGTGTGCAGGCTCAGCTCCAGATCCCAGGCTCGGCCCGAGGCGGCTTGGCGCACGGCATCCTGCAGGGCCACACGCCCGCTTTCGGACAGGTGGGACAGGGCCAACGCCATCGTCACCTCGGTGCCCAGGGGCACCTCGTGCAGGCGGTAGGTCTGGTCCGACCAGCTGAGCTTGTCGCTGTCCAGCGCCAGCTCCCAGGCGCCCAGGCCGGCCAGGCGCTCGGCCCGGTCCAGCACCACCTGGTTGTTGAGCAGCTGCAGCGCCGCGCGCTTGGCCGCGCTGATGTCGCTGCGGATGGAGATGTATTTCTCGATGCGGCCCTGGGCGTCGAAGATGGGCGCGATGATGCTGTCGACCCAGTAGAGCTGGCCGCTCTTGGCCATATTGCAAAGCTCGCCGCGCCAGCTGCGCCCGGCCAGCAACTCGGCCCAGACGCCGCGCCAGAACTCCGAGCCATGGTGGCCGGAGTTGATCAGCCGGTGGTTGGCGCCCAGCAGCTCATCTCGGCTGTAGCCGCTGATGCGGCAGAAGGCCTCGTTGACATCGATGATGGTGCCGTCCACATCGGTGACGGAGACGATGGAATGCTG
>JAIXSD010000368.1 GCA_027484885.1 Rubrivivax sp. | reverse complement strand
CGGTCGCTTCTCGGGCCGCATCGTGCGCGGCGTGAACACGCAGGCCAAGACCCCCGCCTGGATGGTGGACCGCCTGGCCCGCTGCGGCCAGCGCAGCGTCGCGCCCCTGGTGGACATCTCCAACTACGTGATGTTCGAGCTGGGCCGCCCCTCGCACATCTTCGATCTGGACAAGATCGACCGCGAACTGGTGATCCGCTGGGCCAAGAAGGGCGAGAGCCTCAAGCTGCTCAACGGCAACACCGTCGAGCTGGACGAGACCGTCGGTGTGGTGGCCGATGCTTCGGCGCCCGAGTCTCTGGCCGGCATCATGGGTGGCGACGCCACCGCCGTGTCTGACGACACCCGCAGTGTCTACGTCGAAGCCGCCTTCTGGTGGCCCAAGGCTGTGGCCGGTCGTTCGCGCCGCTACAACTTCTCGACCGACGCCGGCCACCGCTTCGAGCGCGGCGTGGACCCGGCCGACACAGCCCTGCACATCGAGCGCATCACCCAGCTGATCCTCGAGATCTGCGGCGGTGAAGCCGGCCCTCTGGACGACCAGACCACGGCCTTGCCCGAGCGCAAGCCGGTGGCTCTGCGCGTCGCTCGCGCGGCCAAGGTGATCGGCATGCCGGTGACACAGGAAGACTGCGCCCGCGTTTTCAGCCGCCTGGGCCTGCAGTTCATCGAAGCACCGGGCGTGCTGACGGTGACGCCGCCGAGCTGGCGCTTCGATCTGCAGATCGAAGAAGACCTGATCGAGGAAATCATCCGCGTGATGGGCTACCCCAGCCTGCCTAACACCCCGCCTCTGGCGCCGGTGGTGGCCAAGGTGGCCTCGGAGTCGCGCCGCGCCATCCATGCGCTGCGCCATGCTGTGGCGGCGCGGGATTATTTTGAGACCATCAATTTCAGCTTCGTTGAAGCCCGCTGGGAGGCCGAGCTGGCCGGCACCAGCAACCCGATCCAGCTGCTCAACCCCATTGCCGCGCCGCTGGCCGTGATGCGCAGCAGCCTGATCGGCAGCCTGGTGCAAGCCCTGCGCCACAACCTGAGCCGCCGCGCCAGCCGCGTGCGCCTGTTCGAGATTGGCCGCGTGTTCCTGCGCGACGCCTCGGTGCAGGAGAGCGACAGCAGCATCGCCGGCGTGGCCCAGCCCATGCGCCTGGCTGGCCTGGCCTTTGGCCCGGCCGACCAGCCGCAGTGGAGCCAGCGCGATCGCCAGGTTGATTTCTTCGATGTGAAGGGCGATCTGGAAGCCTTGTTCGCGCCGCGCCAACTGCAGTTCAAGCCGGCCCAACATCCGGCCCTGCACCCGGGCCGCAGCGCCCGCGTCGAGCTGGACGGCCGCGACATCGGCGTGATCGGCGAGCTGCACCCCAAATGGCGCCAGGGCTACGAGCTGCCCAGCGCGCCGGTGCTGTTCGAGCTGGACCTGCCGGCCGTGCTGGAGCGCCAGTTGCCGGCCGCACAGGCGATCCCGCGCCAGCAATCGGTGCTGCGCGATCTGGCGGTCATCGTCGGCGAGCAGGTCAGCCACGATGCGCTGATGCAGGCCATCGCCAGCGCCCACACCGGCCTGATCCGCTCGGCCCGCTTGTTTGACGTCTTCAAGCCCACGCAGGCCAATGCCGAGCTGAAGGACGGTGAGCGCAGCATGGCCGTGCGCCTGGAACTGCTGGACGACGAGGCCACCTTGACCGACGAGCGCATCGAGCAGACCGTGGCGGCCGTGGTGGCCGCCCTGGCTGAACAACTGGGCGCCCGCCTGCGCGGCTGAGTGCCGCCACGACTGCAAGCAAGGCAAGACGCTGATGACTGCACACGACACCCGGGACGATGACGCGCTCGACGATCAGGCCTTGATCGCCGCGGCTCGCGTCCTGCTGCCCACGCTGGAAACCCCGACCTTGACCAAGGCCGAGCTGGCCGAACTGCTGTTCGACAAGCTGGGCCTGAACAAGCGCGAGTCCAAGGACATGGTCGAGGCCTTTTTCGACATCATCCACAGCACCTTGGTGCGCGGACAGGATGTGAAGCTGTCCGGTTTTGGCAATTTCAACATCCGCCGTAAGGCGCCGCGCCCGGGCCGCAACCCGCGTACCGGTGAAGCCATCCCCATCAAGGCCCGCGATGTGGTCACCTTCCATGCCAGCCACAAGCTCAAGGACGTGGTCCAGGGCGAGGTAGGCGGGGAAGATGACTTCGAGTAGAGTCTGACCTCCCCACCGAAAGCCCTTGATTTGCATGGAAAACGCGCTGCCCGCCATCCCTGCCAAACGTTACTTCACCATCGGTGAGGTCAGCGATTTGTGCGGCGTGAAGCCTTATGTGCTGCGCTACTGGGAGCAGGAGTTCATCCAGCTCAAGCCCATGAAGCGGCGCGGCAACCGGCGCTACTACCAGCACCATGAGGTGCTGCTGATCCGCCGCATCCGCGGCCTGCTCTACGACCAGGGCTTCACCATCAGCGGTGCCCGCAACCAGCTGATGGAGGGCGGCGCGGCGCGCAGCGATGCCGCGGCTTTGGTGTTCAAGCAGGAAGCCGATGAAGCCCAACGCCTCGAAGACGAAGCCGGCTTTGACGATGGCGACATCGTGGTGCGCGGCACAGCCTTGCCCGGCGGCGCAGGCGCAGGCGCCAGCGCCGGCGTGGCGGCCTTGTCCGCTCAGCCCTCGGCCGCCCGTAGCACGGCGGGCCTGGACGAACTGGCCGGCATGTCGCTGCGTCTTGGTGGCGTGCTGGGTGGGGTCGAACCCCTGACCCTGGCCCAGGTCAAAGAAGAATTATTGGCAATTCGCCAAACTCTCTTGCCATGAGCATAAAAATGCTCCTATAATGCAAAGCTCAGTCG
>JAIXSD010000548.1 GCA_027484885.1 Rubrivivax sp. | reverse complement strand
TGCTGGCGCGCCTGATCCTGGGTGAGCGCCTGACCCTGCTGGCCGGCCTGCGCATGGCCCTGGCCCTGGGCGGCGCGGCTTTTGTGCTGGCGCCCGAGGGCGGCGGCCTGCCCTGGCCGCGCAGCCTGGCCGATGGCTTGGGCCTGTTCGGTGGCTTCTGCTTCGCTTTGAACAATGTGATGCTGCGCCGCGAGGCGGCCCGTGGCGCCCATGCCCGGGCCCTGGCCATGTTCAGCGGCGGGGTGTTTGTGGCTGGCGGCGCGGCCGCGGCCATGGCGGGCGCAGGCCTGGTGGCATGGCCGGCTTTGCCGCATGCCGGCTGGCTGCTGCCGCTGGTGGGCATGGCGGTGCTGTTCTGCCTGTCCAACCTCTCGCTGCAGTACGGCGCTGGCCGCCTGCCAGCCAATGTCACCGCCATCGTCATGCTGATCGAAGTGCCGGTGGCGGCCTTGTCGGCCCTGTGGCTGGGCGGCGGGCAGCTGGATTTCAAGACCGCAGTGGGCGGCACCTGCATCCTGGCGGCTGCCCTGCTTTCGGCCCTGGAGCGCTCGCAAACGCCGGCTCAGCAGGCGCCGGCCAGCCCGGCTACCATGCAGGGCTGAAGCGATCTCCCGCCTTCCAAACACCACAAGGAACCTCGCCATGGCCGCCAGCGTCTACGACTTTCAAGCCCTCTCCATCGACGGCAAGCCAGCCGACCTGGCCAGCCAGCGCGGCAAGGTGCTCTTGATCGTCAACACCGCCAGCGCCTGCGGCTTCACGCCCCAGTTCGGCGGCCTGGAGGCCTTGTGGCAGCGCTACCGCGACCAGGGCCTGGTGGTGGTGGGCTTTCCGAGCAATGAGTTCGGCGGCCAGGACCCCGGCGAGAACAGCGAGATCGCGTCCTTCTGCCTGCTGAACTACGGCGTCAGCTTCCCCATGATGGCCAAGGTCAAGGTCAACGGCGCCGAAGCCCACCCCCTGTGGCAGTGGCTCAAATCCGAAAAGCCCGGCTTGCTGGGCACCGAGGGCATCAAATGGAACTTCACCAAGTTCCTGGTCGGCCGCGATGGGCAGGTGATCAAGCGTTATGCCCCGAATGACGCACCCGAGAAGATCAGCGCCGACATCGAGGTTGCGCTCAAGGCCTGAGGCAGACCGGCTTTCGCTGGCTGCAGCTCAAGGACTCGCGGCCCCTCGCACTTGCAGGTGCAGCTGGCCATAGCTGCAACGCAGCCGGCCCTCGGCCTGCGCCTGCTGCAGCAGCTGGTTGACGGTCTGGCGCGAGAGGTTGGCCACGGCGGCCAGCTCGGACTGGGTGGCGCGCAGGGTCTGCCAGCCCTGGGCATCGGGCGGGCCGGCAGCGCGGTCTCGGCGCAGCTGGGCCAGGGCCAGGGCAAAGCGCTCGGGCGCGCTGCGGTGGCGCGAGGCTTCCAGCAGGCGCAGGGTGCCGTCGTAGCGGCGCGCAAATTCGGCCATCAGGGCGCGGGCAAAGCCGGGCCAGCGGTCCATCAGCAGCTTGTAGGCCGCCGGGCCGATCACCAGCACCTGGCTGCTCTGCGTGGCCAGGGTTTCATAGCTGGCGGCCTGGCCGGCGGCAAAGGCGGCCAGGCCGAACAGGCGCGGCGCCTGCACATGCTCCAGCACCGAGACCGTGCCGTCCAGGCCGGTGAAGCGCGCCTCGACCTCACCCGCCACCAGGCCGTAGAAGGCCAAGGCCGGCTGCCCCTGGGCGAATAGGGTGCGGCCGCGGGCCAGACGGCGCAGGCTGACGCCGCCTTGCAGCAGGTCTGGGTCCGGCATCAGCGCGCCATCCAGCTCGGGGAAGTTGGCGCACATCAGGGCGCGCAGGGCGTCGCCGGCGCTGAGGGGCGGGGGAGGGCCAGGGCGGTCCGAGGGGGCAGAGTTAGAAAGGGGCACGGCAAGTCGGCATGAATGTCAGGTACCTGACATTGTGCCGGGCGCCGCGCCCCTAAGCTGGGCGCCATGGACGACGACCTGACCCCTTCCACCGATCTGCAGCGCTGGGCCTGGCAGTACCGCCAGTTCGCGGTGCAGGAATGCCCGAACGACCCGCTCTACGTGGCCCTGTGCCAGATCGTGGCCGATTCGCCCGAGCTGCTGGCCTTGATGGCCCATGTGCGGGTTCCGAAGCAGGCCCGGCCCAATCTGCTGCTGGCGGCCTTGCACGAGCGGGTGCTGGCCGGCGTGTCGCATGAGCTGGCGGCCTACTACCCCAGCGTGGGCGGCGAGCGCGCACCCGATGCGGCGCTGGCAGACAGCTTGCACCGATTTGTGCGCGCTGAGCGGCCGCGCCTGCTGGAGCATCTGCGCCTGCGCAGCACCCAGACCAACGAGATCGGCCGCTGCGCCGTGCTCTGGCCGGCGCTCAGCGCCATCGCCGCCCAGACCGGCAGGCAAGACCTGGCCCTGTTCGATTTCGGCTGCAGTGCCGGGCTCAATCTGGGCGTCGATGCCTACCGTTATGACTACGGCCGTTTCCAGCTCGGTGCCCCGGCGGCGCCAGAGCGGCCCACCGTGGCCTGCCAGTGGCGCAGCAGCGCCGAACCACCGCGCGCGCCCTGGCGCTTGCAGGCCCGGCTGGGGGTGGATCTGGCGCCGGTCGATGTGCAGGACGAGGACGCGGTGCGTTGGCTGCGTGCCTGCCTCTGGCCGCACGACCGCGCCCGGGCGCGCCGTCTCGACCAGGCCCTGGCGCAGGCGCAAGCCGCCCGCCACCCGGTGCGGCAGGCCGCGCAGGGGCTGCAGAGCCTGGCCGTTTGGCTGGAGGCGCTGCCGTCCGGCGTGCAGCCGGTGCTGTTCAACAGCTGGGTGCTGGCCTATTTCGATACACCGAGCCTGGCCGCCCACCGGGTTGAGGTCGAGGGCTTGATGCGCCGCCACGGCCTGCTCTGGCTCAGTGCCGAAACCGCCGATCTGCGCCCGCCTGGTCTGGCTCTGCCGCCTGCGCCCGAGGGTGAATCGGCCGAGAGCGCCACGCTCTGGACCCTGCAAGCCATGGCCGCAGATGGCCGGCGGGCCCAGCGCGCCCTGGCTTGGTCGCACGCCCACGGCCACTGGCTGCACTGGCTGGGCTGAAAGCGAGGGATTTCGCCACCGCCAGGGCGCCGCGCTTGCGGCATGATCCAGCCTCCTCCACTTGAAGCAGGTGATGGCGGATGGGGCGATGGACGGGCGGGTGGCAGCGGGCGAAAGCGTGGGCGCATGTCGATGCGACCTTGGCCCGCGGCTTGCTGTGGCGGCTCAGTCTGGCCTTGATCGCCAGCATGCTGGGCCTGACCTGGCTGGTCCAGCATGTCAGCCAGCGCGATGTCGAGACCCAGGCCATGGAGGAGTTGCGCAGCACCGTGATGGAGCGGGCGCGCGCCAGTGGCGAAGACTTCGCCCTTGCCGAGCGCCATGTCGAGCTTCTGCGCGCCGAGTACCTGCGCCGTCTGGCCGGCGCCCGGCCGCCGGGCTGGCAGGGCGAGTTCCGGCGCTGGTTTGCGCGCTCGCCCGACCAGCTCTTGCGCCTGCGCCCCGAGCTTGACGACCACCATCGCCTGCCCAGCGTTTATTTGCGCGCCCAGGCCGAGCTGAACGACAGCCTGATGTGGCAGACCCAGGTGGCCTTTGATCTGCTGCGCGAATGGGGCCCGCCGCTGACGGCGCGCTACTACTCGGCCTATTTCGATCTACCGGGCCAGGGCTTGATCATGTTCTCGCCCTCGGTCAACTGGGGCGCCGAGGCCACGCCCGAGACCAACAACTTCGACTACCCGCCAGTGGCTGGTGCTTCGCCCGAGCGCAACCCCAGCCGCAGCAATCGCTGGACCCCGGTCTACTACGACGACAAGGCGCGCATCTACATGGTGTCGACCGTGCTGCCAATTGATTTCGAGGGGCGCTGGGTTGCATGCGTTTCGCAAGATGTGTCGGTCGCCAGTCTGCTCAAACGCACCGTCAGCGACAGCCTGCCCGGCACCTACAGCCTGATCCTCAGCCGCGATGGCCATCTGATTGCCCACCCCGGTTTTGCCGAGCGCATCGAGGCCGCCCAGGGCAATCTCAAGCTCGACCAGATTCGCGATCCCCTGCTCGATGAGATCGCGGCCCTGGCGCCGCCGGCCGAAGGCCAGGCCGCCGTCAGCCTCAGCGCCGATGGTCGCCATCTGCTGGGCGTGGCCCGCATTGCCGGGCCCGACTGGCTGTTCGTCAGCGTTTATCCCCGTGCCCATCTCGATGCCGGCGTGGCGCGCAGCAGCGAGAACATTCTGCTGGTCGGGGCCGTGGCCTTGCTGGTCTTGATGAGCTTGCTGGGCTGGATCGTGCGGCGCCAGATCAGCCAGCCGATTGCCGAGCTGCGCACCGCGGTGCAGGGGGTCAGCGAGGGCCGTTTTGAGATCGCCCACGGCGAAGCCGAACGGCGCGAGGACGAGCTCGGTGATCTCGGCCGCAGCTTCGCGCAGATGGGGGCGGAACTGGCGCAGCGTGAGGCCCGGCTCAAGCGCGACGCCCAGGCCTTGCAAGAGGCCCGCGATCAGCTGGAGAGCCGGGTGCAGGAGCGTACCGCCGAGCTGCACGCCAGCAATGCCGAACTGGTGCTGGCGCTGGACGACCTGGGCAAGACCCAGAGCAGCCTGCTGCGCGCCGAGCGCCTGGCCAGCCTGGGCCGCATGGTGGCCGGCGTGGCCCATGAGCTGGGCACGCCCATCGGCAATGCCCGCCTGGCCGCCAGCACCCTGGCCGCCGATGCCGAGCAGATGGCCCGCGATGTCGAGCAGGGCCTGCGCCGCTCGCAGCTGAGCAAGTTCTTGCAGCGCCTGGGCAGCGGCAGCCAGATCCTGCAAGGCAATCTGGAGCGGGCCAGTGAGCTGCTGCAGAACTTCAAACAGGTGGCGGTGGACGGCAGCAGTGCCCAGCGCCGCGTGTTCTCGGTCGAGCAACTGGTGCGCGACATCCTGATGACGTTGCAACCCACGCTCAAGCGCCTGCCACTGAAGATGGATGTCGAGGTGGCGCCGGGCCTGGAGATGGACAGTTACCCCGGCGCGCTGGGCCAGGTGCTGAGCAATCTGATCCAGAACGCGGCCATCCATGGCTTCGAGGGCCGCGAGCAGGGGCGGCTGGAGATCCAGGCCGACTGCCCCGATGCCGAGCATGTGCGCCTGCGCATCCGCGACGACGGCTGCGGCATCGCGGCCGAGATCCAGCCGCGCGTCTTCGACCCCTTCTTCACCACCCGCATGGGCCGCGGCGGCAGCGGCCTGGGTCTGAACATCAGCCACAACCTGGTCAGCAATGTGCTGTGTGGCGAGATCCAGCTGCACAGCGAGGCCGGTGCGGGCAGCTGCTTCGAGCTGCTGCTGCCGCGCGTGGCGCCCAATCATGCCGAGGCCGAGACCCTGCCCCTGCCGCTGAGCCAGTTCGCCAGCCTGGCCGAGATGGACGGCCCCGGCGGCGCCCGCGGGGCCCTCGATCAGCCGCCGCCGGGCACGCGCAAGGCCTGAGCCGGGCCCAGCTGCCCGAGGCGGTTGACGGCGCGAATCACCAGGCCTTCGACCCCGGCGGCCGGCAGGCGCAGCTCGGCGCTGCCATCGGCCTGGCTGCCCATCAGGCGGCTGCGCCAGCCCTCGCGGGCGTGGCGGATCTGCAGCCAGTAGCGCCAGCTGCCGGGGGGCTTGGCGCTGGGCTGCAGGCGCAAGATCAGCTCGGCCTCGCCGCCGTCTTTCGCCTCGCGATGGCAGCGCCAGTCCAGGGCCGGAAACTCGGGCGCCGCAGACCCGGCCAGCCAGGGCGTGGCCGGCACCAGGGCGGGCTGGCTGTAGGCCTGCTGGCGCAGTGCATCGGCCAGGCCGCGCCGGTTCTGCGCCAAGGCCACCATGCTGAAGTGGGCGTGGCCGCTGCCGGGTCGGCGCTCGCGCAGCAGGGCGATCTGCTGCAGCAACTCGTCCACCGGCCAGCTGTCGGCCTTGTCGCTCACCTTGCTGCTGAACAGGCCCGGCCAGATGTGGCGGCCCAGCGGGTTCTGTGCATGCCAGTAGTCGAGCAGGGGGCCGAAGGCCTGGGCCTTTTGCGCGATCGGCCAGTAGAGCTGGGGCACCAGATAGTCCACCCAGCCCTCGGCCAGCCAGCGCTCCACGTCGGCATAGAGCTTGTCGTACTGGCTGAAGCCGGCGATGCCTTCGGGTCGCAGCGCCGGCTTGCCGATGCCGAAGGGGCTGATGCCGAAGCGCGCCTCGGGGCGATGCCGGCGCACCGCCTGCTGCAGGCGCTGTACCAGCTGGTCGACGTTCTGGCGCCGCCAGTCGGCCCGGCTCAGCGTGCCGCCGGCCTCGCGGTAGCGGGCCCAGCTGGGCTCATCCGGGAAATCGATCTCGCGCCCGCCCGCGTCATTGACCGGGTAGGGGTAGAAGTAGTCGTCCAGGTGCAGGCCGTCGAGCTCGTAGCGGCGCAGCAGGTCTTCGACCACGGCCAGGGTGTGGTCGGCGGCGGCGGGCTCGCCGGGATCGATCCAGAGCTGGTCGCCATAACGCCGCACCCACTGCGGCTGGCTGCGGCTCAGGTGCTGGGCGGCCGCTGCGCTGCTGGCCTGGCTCTGGCGGGCACGGAAGGGGTTGAGCCAGGCATGCAGCTCCAGGCCGCGCAGGTGGGCTTGTGTGATCCAGAAAGCCAGCGGGTCGTAGAAGGGCTCGGGCGCCTGGCCCTGGCTGCCGCTGAGGTACTCGCTCCAGGGCTCCAGCGGCGAATCGAACAAGGCATCGGCGCTGGGTCGCACCTGCAGGATGATGGCATTGAGCTGCAGCTGCACGGCCAGGTCCAGCAGGGCGATGGCTTCGGCCTGCTGCTGGGCGCTGCTCAGGCCCTTGCGGCTGGGCCAGTCGATGTTGGCCACCGTGGCCACCCAGACGGCGCGGAACTCGCGCGCCGGCAGCGGCGCCTGGGCCAGCAGCTCGGGCGCCGGCTCCAGGCGCAGCTCACCGGGCAGGTCGGGCAGGCGCAGCGGGGCCTCGGCGCAGCCGGCCAAGCCCAGGCTGCTGCCGATCACAGGGGACAGCCCGCAGGCCAGAAGTTGGCGGCGTTTCATGGCGCGTCCGCCTTGCGGCCAAAGTCGGCCGGGATCTTGAGCAGGGCGGCCATGGCAAAGGAGGGCAGGGTGGCAATCAGCACCCAGATAAAGAAGGCGGTGTAGCCGAGCTGATCCTGCAGCCAGCCGCTCCACATGCCCGGCAACATCATGCCCAGGGCCATGAAGCCGGTGCAGATGGCGTAGTGCGCGGTCTTGTGCTCACCCTCGGCCACCAGAATCATGTACATCAGGTAGGCGGTGAAGCCCAGGCCATAACCAAACTGTTCCACGGCCAGGGCGCTGCTGATCAACCAGAGATTGGCGGGCATCCACAGCGCCATGGCCAGGAAGGCGATGTTGGGCACATGCATGGCCAGCACCAGCGGCCAGAGCGCGCGCTTCAGGCCCACGCGCGAGATCACCCAGCCGCCGACCAGGCCGCCCAGGGTCAGGGCCGTGAGGCCCACCGTGCCGTAGGCGATGCCCACCTGCTTGGTGCTCAGGCCCAGGCCGCCGGCCGTGGGCGGGTCCAGCAGAAAGGGCGTGGCCAGCTTGAGCAGCTGGGCCTCGGGGAAACGGTACAGCAGCAGAAAGCCCAGGATGACAGCGATGCCGGGCTTCTGGAAGAACAGCGCAAACACGCGCACAAACTCGGGCAACAACTGGGCCGGCTGCACGCCCGAGGGCCGGTCGCTGGCCGGGCGGGGCAGGCTGAACAGGCTGTGCCACAAGGCCAACAGGCCGAACAAGACGGTGATCACCCCAAACACCCAGGACCAGGCCGTGACCATGCTGCCGGTGCGCTCCTGCAGCTCGCCGGCCAGATAGACCAGGCCGCCCTGGCCGCCGATATTGGCCAGGCGGTAGAAGGTGGACCGCACGCCAACAAAGGCCGCCTGGCTGCGCTGTGGCAAGGCCAGCATGTAGAAGCCATCGGCGGCGATGTCGTGCGAGGCGGATGCAAAAGCCATCAGCCAGAACAGGGCCAGCGTCATCTGCAGCGCCCGCTCACCGGGGATCGTCAACGCCACGCCGGCCAGGGCCGCGCCGATCAGGAACTGCATGGCGCCGATCCAGCGCCGCTTGGTGCCCAGCAACTCCACCAGCGGCGACCACAGCGGCTTGATCACCCAGGGCAGATAGAGCCAGCTGGTGTAGAGCGCAATATCGGTGTTGCTGAAGCCCAGGTTCTTGTACATGACCACCGACAGCGTCATCACCACCACATAGGGCAGGCCCTGGGCGAAGTACAGCGAGGGGATCCACAGCCAGGGCTGGCGGGAGCGGGGCAGATCAGGCGAACGAGGGGCGGTCATGCGGGCGGCAGGCAATCCAGTGGCAGCGGAGCTGGGACATGCGCGCTGAGCCCGGGCCGAGGCCAGCGAGTTCAGTTCAATGCGCACCGCCCATTATCTTGGCCGCCAGCCACCGCCCTTGTCTGCGGTGGGCGCAGACAAACCCTTGCGGTCTGGAGTCGGATTCGACGTTGGGTTGAACGCGGCCCTTGGTTTTTCTCGTGAGGCCCTGCAGCCCGTGCCGCTG
>JAIXSD010000056.1 GCA_027484885.1 Rubrivivax sp. | reverse complement strand
CTCTCACTTCATCGCTCTCACGAACGTCGCCCGGCACGGCTGGGCGCCCTCCTCGCCCGCAGTCTCTGCAATCAGACGAGCCGAAGCCGCTCCGCGCCTGAGCCGCCCCCACTGCTTGCTCGAATTGCAACGGGGCCTTGTGGTGCACATCACGAAGCGGCTGCCAGAGGCGTGGACATGGCACCCTGTGCCGGGCTGTCCCGCTGCACACGGAAGCAGGCCGCATAGAGCGCGGGCACAAACACCAGCGTGAGTGCCGTGGCCACGACCAGGCCGCCCATGATGGAGATCGCCATCGGCCCCCAGAAGACGCTGTGCGTGAGCGGAATCATGGCCAGCACGGCAGCGGCGGCCGTCAGCACCACGGGCCGCGAGCGCCGCACGGTGGCCTCGACGATGGCGCGCCAGGGCACGGCGCCTCGCGCAATATCCTGGTCGATCTGATCGACCAGGATGATGGAGTTGCGCATGATCATGCCGCCCAGCGCGATCACCCCCAGCAATGCGACAAAGCCGAAGGGCGCCTGGAACAGCAGCAAGGCCGGCACCACACCGATCAGGGCCAGCGGCGCTGTCATGAAGACCATGAACAGGCGCGAAAAGCTCTGCAGCTGGATCATCAAGAGCGTCAGCATCACAGCGAACATGGCCGGGAAGACGGCAAACAGCGCTCGATTGGCCTTGTCGCTTTCTTCGATGGCACCGCCCTCCTCGATCCGGTAACCCGCGGGCAGGCTGTCGATGAGGGGCTGCAGCGTGGGGCGGATTTGCGCCGTGGCGTAAGGGCCCTGCACACCGTCCACCACGTCGCTCCGAACCGTCAGCGCCATGTCACGGTTGCGCCGCCACAGCACCGGCTCTTCGAAGCTCGGTTCGATGCGCGCCACTTGAGACAGGGGCACGGTCGTTCCGCCGCGCGTGAACAGCTGCAGGTCGCCCAGCTGACCAATGCCCCGCCGCTCCTCGGCCGAGGCTCGGACCACGACATCGACCAGTTCTTCGCCGCGGCGAATCTGCGTTACCGGCACGCCGTCCAGCGTGGTCTGCACCAGACCCTGGATGTCAGCACTCGAGAGACCGAGCAAGCGCGCCTTGTCCTGATCGACATGAACCTGAACCGAGCGCACTTGCTCGTTCCAGTCCAGCTGCGTATCGCGCACCAGGGCACTCTGGCGCACCGTGTCGCGCACGCGGTAGGCAATGTCACGCACCTGTGCCTTGTCCGGACCGATCACGCGGAACTGCACGGGGAAGCCCACCGGCGGACCGAACTCCAGGCGCGTGACGCGGGCGGTGACGTCCGGGAGTGCCTCATCCTTCTCGAACAGCTGCAGCAGGCGCGAGCGCACGCGTTCGCGTTGCTCAATGCCAGCGGTCTTGACGACGAACTGGGCAAAACCAGGATTGGGCAGCTCCGGCTGGATCGACAGGTAAAAGCGCGGCGTGCCACCGCCCGTGTAGGCGGTGAAGAACTCGATGTCCGGGTCCTTGGCGAGGCGGGCTTCGAGCAGCTTCACCTGGGCCGAGGTGGCGGCGAACGAGGCCCCCTCACGCAGGCGCAGATCGACCAGCAGCTCGGGCCTTGAGGCCGTCGGGAAAAACTGCTGCTGGACCGCCAGCATGCCCGCGCCGGCCAGGCCGAACAGCAGCACCGTGATGCCGAGCACCCAGGCCCGGTGATGCACAGCACGCTCGATGACAGCTCGCAGCCACCGGTAAACCGGCCGATCATACGGGTCGTGGTGAGCGCCCTGGCCATCGCGGTTGGCCAGATTCTTGGGCAGCAAAAGCACGCCCAGGTAGGGCGTGAAAACGACGGCCACCAACCAGGACAAGATCAGGGCCACGCCGACCACCCAGAAGATGCCGCCTGCGTACTGGCCGGCAATGGATTTGGCGAAGCCCACCGGCATGAAGCCCGCTGCAGTGACCAAGGTGCCGGTCAACATCGGAAAGGCGGTGGAGGTGTAGGCATGGCTGGCCGCGCGCACGCGGTCCCAGCCCTCTTCGAGTTTCACGACCATCATTTCCACGGCGATGATGGCGTCGTCCACCAGCAGGCCCAGCGCAATGATCAGCGCCCCCAGAGAAATGCGGTCCAGCGCCCAGCCAGCGGCATACATGACCGCCGCCACCAGCCCGAGGACCAGGGGCACCGAGACGGCCACCACGATGCCGGTGCGCCAGCCGAGGAACAGGAAGGACACCGCCAGCACGATGGCCAGCGCCTCCAGGAAGGAGCGCTCGAATTCCCAGACCGACTCCGCGACCACGCGCGGCTGATCGGCATATTGCTGGACCTCGACGCCCGCTGGCAGCTCCTGCCGAATCTGCGCCAGCCTCTGCTCCAGCGCCTGGCCGAAGTCCAGCACATTGCCGTTCGCCTGCATGGTCACGCCGATGGCCAGCACCGGCACGCCGTTGTGGCGGATGCTCAAGCTGGGCGGGTCCTCGTAGCCCGCACGCACGGTCGCGATGTCCGCAAGCCGCAGCAACTGGCCGCCGACTTCAAGCCGGACGTCTTTCACGTCCGCGACGCTCTTGAGCGCACCGTCCACACGCACCAGCACGCGGTCGTGCGGCGCATCGCTCGATCCCGCTGGCGCCACCAGGTTCTGGCGCGCCAGAGCCTCAAAGACCGCTGTCGGAGCAATGCCCAGCGCAGCCAATCGACGGCTCGACACCTCCACATAGACCCGCTCGGCCTGCTTGCCCAGCACGTCGACCTTGCCGACGCCGGCCACGCTTTGGATGCGCCGCTTCACGTCCTCGGTGACGGTCAGCAGCTCGGCCATCGACAGCTCGGGCGCACTCAGGGCATAGAGGACGCTGTAGCGGTCGTTGTACTCGTCATTGAAGAAGGGGCCGCGTACGCCCTCGGGGAACTCCTGGCGCACATCGCCAATCTTTTTGCGCACCTGGTACCAGGCATTGTCGAGCTCGGCCTTGCTGCTGCCGCCTTTCATCCACAGCGTGATGCCGCCGTAGCCCTGGCGAGAAAAGCTGCGTACAAACTCAAAGTGATCGAGCTCCTGCAGGCGGCGCTCGATGCGGTTGAGCACCTGGTCCTGCACCTCCTGCGCGGTGGCGCCGGGCCACACGACGATGGCCGTCATTTGCGGCACATCGAAATTGGGATCTTCAAGCCGGCCCAGCCGGCTGAAGGAGATGGCACCGATGATCAGCGTTGCGATGATCAGGAACAGCACCATAGGGCGGTGCGTGACGGCCCATTCGGACAGATTGATGCGCTTCATGACTGGCTCTTTGCCTCGGCTTGCGATGCGCCGTCCGATGTTCGCTCCACCGAAGTGCGCTCCACAGCCCGCACGCGCAGGCCGGCATCGAGCTTCTGAGCCCCGACACTCACGACCTTGCTTCCGGCCGCCAGGCCGGTGACCTGCACGGAGGCTTCGCCCATGTGGAGCACCTGCACGGGCTGAAAGACCAGGCCGGAGCCTTTGGCGTCAAGCACCCAGACGCCGGCTGAGCCGCTGGCTTTGACCAGCGCGCTGACCGGCAGCGTGGTGGAGGCCGGCCCGGCAGCCGGCCCCGACAGCTTCAATTGCATGGTGCTGCCCAGCGGCAGGACCGCGACTTGCGCACGCGACTCCGGCGCTGCGGCATAGCGCGCGCGAAAGGTCCGGCCCTGGGCGCTGGCCAGCGGCGAGAGCTCACGCAGCACCAGGCGCAGCGGCGAGTTGGCGTCTTGCCAGGGCGTGGCCGCGGCCGACAGCGTGCGCGCCCGGGCCACCCACTCTTCGGGCAAGTCGGCCACGATCTCACGCTCGCCTTCGCGAGCCAGCGAGAGCAGCGGCTGCCCCTCCCCCACCACCTGCCCGCGCTCGAAGCGCACACCGGTCACCAGGCCGGCATAGGGGGCCAAAAGCGTGGCATAGCCCTCGCGGTTGCGCGCCAGCTCGATCTGGCGACGGGCTTGATCGAGGCGGGCCGCCGCGGCATCCGCGCGCGCCTTCTGGCGCTCATGGTCTGCGGCCCCCACCGAGCCGTCGGCCAGCAGGCGGCGAAAGCGGGCCTCGTCGGAGGCGGCCTGCTGCGCGTCAACCGCGGCCGCCTGCACCTGATCGGCGGCGGCAGCCACAGCCAGTCGATAGTCGGCCGGATCCAAGCGAGCCAAGGGTTGACCGGCTTTCACCGCATCGCCGAGCTCCACCAGGCGCTCGACGACCTTGCCCCCGGTGCGAAAGCCCAGTTCCGTCTCGACCCGCGCCCGCACGACGGCGGTGAAGCTGCGTGTGGACGCAGAGGCGCTCGGCTGCACCGTGGTCACAAAAACCGGTTT
>JAIXSD010000342.1 GCA_027484885.1 Rubrivivax sp. | reverse complement strand
TCAAGATAGAAGTCCGCCTCTGGCAGGGCTTGCTCGGCTGGGCCTTGCTGTGTCTGGGCGGGGGGCTGCTGGCCTGGCTGTTTCGCAGCGCCGGAACCTTTGTCCTGCTGCTGTTCCTGACCCTGCTGCTGGCGGCGCCCGCCACGCAGCAGGTCCGGCGCCTGTGGCTGGCCGTGCGAGGAGGGCCGCTGCAAGTGCAGCGCCGGCGCATCCAGGCCTTTCTGGCCCAGCATCCTGCGTGGAGCCTACGTCTGTACCAGACGCCGGCCGGCCTGCGCGTTCTGGCCACCCATGAGCCTATGGCGGCGCGGTCCGAGCTGGCGCGCAGCTTCTTTCAAGCCGTCAGCACGGACGAGACCTATGTGCGCATGTGCTTGAATCAAAACTGCTTTCGCGCGCGCCTGAGCGCCAAGCCCTGGCGCATCAAGATGGCCGAGCGCCTGAAGGCCGGCACCTGGCCGGTGTCGCCCGAGCAGATGCCGGCCCGCCAGGACTGGATCGAGCGCTACGAGAACCAGGCCGCCAACTACGCTGCATGCCGCTATCTCGAAACCCTGGGCAGTGGCGTCATCCACCCGGAGCTGCAAGCCGTAGTGGCGCTGCACGACAGCGAGTCGCGCGCTCTGCGCCAGGATCTGCCCCTGGCCTAAGCCGCCTGTCATTCAACAAACCTCTTCGGGATCCCACCATGCAAATCCGATGGTTCGTAGTCGGCCTCCTATTCGGCCTCGTTCTTCATCCGACTGAAGCCGCCGCGGGTCCACGCAGCTACACGCCCATCGCCAGTTTTGCCTTGGCAGAAGGCCAAGCCTTTCCGCTGGAGGCCTTGCGCGATCCGCAAAGCCGGCCGCTGGAGCTCAGCACGCGGAGCGGCAAGCCGCTGCTGATCAACTTCTACACCTTGCGTTGTGCACCCTGTATCAAAGAAGTGCCCAAGCTCAACCAGGTAAAGCGGCGTCAGCCAGGCATTCGAGTCCTGGCCATCACCGCGGACTCGGGCGACGAGGCCAAAGCCTATGTCAAGCAGCACGGCCTGCAATGGCCAGTGGCGGCCGACGCCGGTCGGCTGCTCTACGAGGAACTGAACCAGAAGGCCTTTCCAGCCTTTGCCTTGCTCGATGCACAAGGCCGGCTGGTCTCGACGGTACAGGCCAATCAACTGGGTGGCGAGGACGGTCATGCCACGGTGCAGGGCATCGAACAGTGGCTGAATGCGCAGATCAAGAAAACGCAGCCCTGAGGGACCGCGCTCAAAAGCTCAAAACAAAACAAGCCCCGCCCGTCACCGGCTTGACGTAGCGCACCGTGCCGCCCATGCCGTGGATCAGTTTGCGCACCAGGGCCAGGCCGATGCCGTGGCTGCCATCCTCGCGCGCCTGGGGGGCGCTGCGGGTGCTGAAGAAGGGCAGGAAGATGTCGTTCTCCAGACCCGGCGGCACGCCGGGGCCGTTGTCGCGCACTTCCAGGGCCAGGCGGCCGCCGCGCACCAGGCGGGCGCGCACCTGCAGGCGCGGCTGAGCCAGGCCGGCGGTGGCCTGGGCGGCGTTCTTGATCAGGTTGAGCAAGGCCTGCTCCAGCTGGCCTGGGTCGGCACGCAGGCTCAGGCTCTCGGGCTCGACCGTGAAGCTGGCCTCGCCGCCGCGGGCGCGCCAATCGGCCGCCACCAGCTGTTCCAACCGCGCAAACAGCTCGGACAGCTGCAGCACCTCGGGCTGGGGCGCGGGCAGCTCGCTGATGCTGCGGTAGTGGCCGACAAAAGCCGCCAGCGAGGCGGCGCGGCGGGCGATGGTGTCCAGGGCCAGGTTGAGGTCGGGCCCGGCCTCGGGGTCGCCCAGCATCTCGCGCGCGGTGCGCGAGAGCGAGGCGATGGGAGTCAGCGAGTTCATGATCTCGTGCGTCAGCACATGGACCAGCTGGCGCCAGGCCTTGAGGGTTTCGGCCTCCAGCTCGGATTCCAGCGGCAGCAGGGCCAGCAGGCGCGCATCGACACCGCCTAGGCTCAGATGGCTGCCGGCCAGCAGCCAGCGCTCCTGGCCGCGCTCGGTGGCGATGCTGAGCAGCTCGCGCCCGGCCTCGCCGCGCGCCTCGCGCAGCTGGGCCAACAAGGCCTCGCGCTCCAACGCCCCGCCCGGCGCCAGCAGGCGGCGCGCACGCACATTGAGCGCCGTCACCTGCTCTCCGCTGATGCGCAGCAAGGCCACTGGCACATGCTCAAGCTCGCCCTCCAGCAGGCTCAGCCGCTGCTGCAGATCGGCCTGCAAAACCGGGTTGCCCTGCGGTTGGTCGGCGCTGGGCGCCGGCAGCTGCAAACGCGCCAAAGCCAGCCAGCCCCGGCGTGCCACGGCCAGCTGGCCCAGCGCGATCAGCACCTGCCAGCGCGGCGAGCCCTGCTGCCAGACCAGGCCAGCGGCGCCCAGCGCCAGCAGGCAGGCGGCCAGCAGCACCTGGCCGCGCAGACGCTGGCTGCGCCGCTGCTGAAGCTGTGCCGGCGACAGCGACGC
>JAIXSD010000765.1 GCA_027484885.1 Rubrivivax sp. | reverse complement strand
CTGAGCCTGGGGGCGCTGCAGACCGGTGCGCTGACGCTGCGCAGCCAGGGCGCGCTGCTGCTGGGCGCTGGCGAGCTGGCCAGCCTCGATGCGCGCAGCGAGGGCGGTGCCATCACGCAAAGCGGTGTGTTGCGGGTGCTCGGCGATGCCTCGCTGAATGCGGGAAGCGGGGCCCTGCAGCTCACCCAAGCCAATGAGTGGCGCGGCGCCGTGCGCGTTGACGCGGCGGCCGTGAACCTGAACAGCGCCACGGCCCTGAACCTGAGCTTGGCCAGCGGCGGTGCCGCCGTGCTGCGTGCGGCCGGCGACCTGCAGCTGTCCGGGCAGTCGCAATCTCTGGATGCGGCCAGCGGTGGTGCCATCACCCTGGGCACGACGCAAGTCGATCAAGCGCTCGTCTTGAGCAGCCAGCAAGGCCTGCGCCAATCGGCTGGCAGCGCCTTGCAAGTGGGCGGTGGCAGCCAGATCTTGGCGGCAGGCCAGGCGGTGGACCTCCGTGGCACGCCAGGCGGGCCCAGCAACCGCTTCGGTGCCGAGATCGACATCCAGGCCGCAAGCCTTCAGCTGCGGGCCCAGGGGCCGTTGCGCGCCGCCTTGCAAACCAGCGCGGGCGTCGAGCTCGATGGCCTGAATGATGCCGTCCAGCTGCGCGGCCATGTGGGCGGCGATCTGCTCAGCCACAGTGCTGCTGACACGACGATCGCCGGTTTGCAGGTCGATGGTGGGGCGCAGATCATGGCCGGCACCCGCCTCAGCCAGAGCGCTGCCCTGCAAGTGGCGGGCGCCAGCCGCATCAGCAGCGGCACCGGCAGCCTGAGCCTGGAGGAGGCCGGCAACCAGTTCGGCGCCACCGTGCAGCTGCAAGCCGGAGGTGCCGCCCGAGTGCGCGCCGCCAGCGCGCTGGACGTGGTAATCAACAGTGGCCCGGGCGACAGCCGGATCGAAAGCCTGGGCAACCGACTCGCGGTGACGGGTCAAACGGCCGGCGCGCTGCAGCTGGAGAGCGCCGGCAGCCTGAATCTGGGGGCGCTGCAAACCGCCGCAGGCTTGCAAGCCCGGGCCGAGCAGGGTGTGAGCCAAAGCGCTGCCCTGAACCTCGGCGCCTCAAGCCGCATCGAGTCGCGCCGTGCCGCACTGCTTCTGGACCATGCGGACAACCGCTTCCAGGGCACGCTGCAGCTCCAGTCTGCCGGCAGCCTTGATCTGAACAGCGCCGGCAATCTCGACCTGAACCTGGTGAGCGGGCAGGGCGCACGCATCAACAGCCTGGGCAGCTTGAATGTCTCGGGTCAGAGCGCGGGGGCTTTGCGCAGCCGCAGCACGGCCACCACGGCGTTCGCGGGCTTGCAGGTCGCGGAGAGCCTGGACAGCGAGGCCTCGTCCTTCAGCCAGAGCGGCGCTCTGATCGTGGGCCGCGATGCGCAGCTGCGCGCCACCGCCGGCGGTGCCCGGCTGGATCAGGCCGGCAATCGCTTTGGCGGTGCGCTGAGCCTCTCGGCCTCGGGCGGAGCCAGCCTGAGCAGCAGCCAGGACCTGGTCTTGACCCTGCAGACCGAGGAACAGGCCAGCATCCGGCTCGGCCAGGGCCAGCTGACGCTGTCAGCCCAGGCACGCAAGGGCTTGAGCGTGGAAAGCGGCGGGGGCGTCCAGCTGGCCGCCAGCCAGGTGGACGGCGTCTTGAGCATCCAGGCGCAAGGCCCGGTGACGCAAAACGCCGCGCTGCGCAGCCAGGGCTTGCTGCTGACGGGCCCAGGCACGGTGCAGCTGACGCATGCCGACAACCAGATCGGCAGCCTGGCGGCGCGCAGCGCCGGCGTCGCTGACGGCGCCATCGCCGTGCGCAGCGCCAGCGCGCTTCGCGTGGCGACGCTCCAGAGCGTGGGTGGCGAGACCGTCGCAGGCATTCAGCGCCTGGGCGATGTCAGCCTGCAGACCGGCAGCCCCGGCCTGTCGCTGGAGGCGGGCATGACGACGGGCTCGAACACGCTGAGGCTCGAATCCAGCGGCGCGGTCCGCCAGAACGAGGCCGCCACCATCCAGGCTGCGCGCCTGGCCCTGCTCGGCGCCGGCAGCTTCCAGCTGCAGTCTGCCGGCAATCGCATTGATGCTGTGGCAATGAGCGGCACGCCGTCAGAGGCGGGCCTGAGCGCTGCGCGCGATGGCAGCGTCAGCTTGCGCACGGCGAGGGCGCTGCAGGTCGACACGGTGCAGGGCCTGCAAGGCATTCAGCGCCAGGGCGATGTCAGCCTGCGCAGCGACAGCGGTGCCCTGCGCCTGAATCAAGCGGTGCAAGCCCAAGGCAGCTTGCTCGTCTTGCAGGCTGCAGGCAGCGTGAGCCAGGCCAGCGGCGCCACGGTGCAAGCCTCCGGCCTGGAGCTGCGCGGTGCAGGCGCGGTGCAGCTGGATCAGGCAGGCAACCGGGTCGAACGCCTGGCTGCCCTCGGTGGCGGCGGGGCAGCGGGCAGCGATGGCGCCCTGCGCTTTGTCAACAGCGCGGCGCTGGAGCTGGGCACGGTGCTGTCCAGCGGCCTGCAGCGCCAGGGCGATGTCAGCGTGCGCAGCAGCAGCGGCGATCTGCTGCTCAGCCAGCCCATCCAGCTGGGCGGCGCCACCCTGCGCCTGGACAGCACGCAAGGCCGCATTCAACAAACTGGTGGCCGCATCGAGGCGGGCGACCTGGGTCTGCGCGCGGCCGAGGGCATTGCATTGGGGCAGGACAACGCCTGGTCGGGCCGCGTGGCGGCCCGCAGCGAGCGCGGCGACCTGCTGCTGCGCAACAGCCAGGGCTACACCCTGGCCGAGATTGCCGGGGATGGCGATTTGTTCGCAAGCACACGCGGCCTCGCAGCGCCCGCGGCCGGTGCGGCCGTGGTCTTGAACACCGGCAGCGGCCTGGTGCAGCAGGCTGCGGGCGCCGGCATTCTGGCGGAAGGACTGGAGCTGCAAGGTGCTGCCGCCTACAGCCTCAAGGAAGCCAGCAATCAGGTGCAACGCTTCACGGCCGTGCAAGGCGGCGCCAGCGACGGGGCGATCGACTACGTCGATCAGGACGGCTTCGAGGTCTCCAGCGTCAAGGCCAACGGTATCCAACGCTCCGGTCGCGTGCAGCTGAGCAATCCGGCCGGGCAGCTGACGCTGGAGCCGCAAGCGGCATCCCTGGTCAGCCTGCAGGGCGGCACCGTCAGCGTGGCCAGCCCGCAGCTGGTGGACGGGCAGCTCAGCCTGCCGGTCTTCACCTTGTCCGGCACCATCGCTCTGGACAAAGGCCAGCTCAGCCTCAAGGCCTTGCAAGGCGCCAAGGTCGATGCCGAACGCCTGGGCCGCTACCAGGCCGAGCTGGGCCTGGCCAAGGAGGTCATCCTCGTCGACGCGGCCGGCCGGCCCGTCAAGATTCTGGCGGATGTGTTCGTGCAGAACTCGGGCGCCATCCGCGTGACCGAGGGTGCGCAGCTCCATCTGCAAGCGGAGCAGGGCGCTTCGGCCAGCCTGCTGCAGACCGGCAATGATTTCAGCGGCGGCTTCAGCGCCAGCCTGGGCAAGGCCAATACGGCGGGCAGCACGGAAGACCGCGGCCCCCGATCCCTGCTGCAGCTGGCGGGCCAGACCATCCAGCTGAAGAACGAAGGGGTGGCGGCCGATCTGCTGCACTTCACGGCTGATCGCATGAGCACCGTGGATCAGGCCCAGATCACGGCACGGATGAGCTTCAACAACACCCTGGGCACCCTGACCCAGATGCCGGCACTGGTGTTCAACTTCGGCAGCCAGGCGGCCACACCCAGCAATCCCAACCCCTTCGGTGTGCAGCCCTCGGGTAGCTTGAAAGTGCAGGTGGGCACCGATGGCCTGGCGGCGCAAGGCGGGGCAGAAGCCGGCTATGTCAGCCTGCGGCCGAACACGCGACTCGACCCGGCCCGCACCCAGAGCCTGATCGCCAACCGCGCAGCCATCTATTTGTCGGGGCGGGACACCGGCGTGGCGGGCTATCTGTTCTTCTACGACGGCGCCGGCGTGCAAACCGAGATCCCGATCTACTACAACGGCTACGCACCCAGCTCACCGCAGGTGGAAGGGGCTTTGGCCTCGATTGCCTCGGTGTCGGAATCAGCCCGCCGCGACCGCTTCGAGGAGGCAGTGCGCACCGAAAACGTGGCCTCGCGTCTGCGCGGCGGCGTGATCACCGAGGTGGGTCCGGGCAGCCCGGCCACCAAGGGCAGCTCGGGTGCCGCCGCACCGGCTGGCTGCAATGTGTCCGGCGGTGATGGCCGCAGCGGCCAGAGCCCGCTGAGCTGTGCCTCAGGCGGCTGAACCCAAAGCCCTGCCGCCCACCGGCCTGCCGCATCGCTGGGGGCAGGGCGGCAGTTGTAGAAAATCGCCGCTTGCGCAAGACTGCGGCCGCGCGCGTGGCGGCTCACGAACAGGTCGCCGCTGCGACCTGAATACCTTGTCCTGGAGAACATCATGAGCAGCAGCAAACCCACCAGCCGGCCCCGTCGCCTGGCCCTGAAAGCCGGTGGTGCCATGGGCCTGGCCCCCTTGCTGATCGGCAGCGGCCCGGCCGCGG
>JAIXSD010000671.1 GCA_027484885.1 Rubrivivax sp. | reverse complement strand
GTTGCCTTCGCGCAGCACCGGGTTGACGGCCGAGCCGATGCACTTGTTGTAGCGGGCGCGGATGTCCTTTTCCTCGTCCGTCTGCGGCTTCTCGGGGAAGTCGGGGATCTTGTAGCCCTTGTCCTGCAGTTCCTTGATCGCGGCCTTCAACTGGGCCACCGAGGCGCTGATGTTGGGCAGCTTGATGATGTTGGCCTCGGGCTTGAGCGTCAGCTTGCCCAGGGCGGCCAGGTTGTCCGTCACCCGCTGCTCTTCGGTCAGCAGCTCGGGGAACTGGCCCAGGATGCGGCCGGCCACCGAGATGTCACTGGTGACGACGTCGATCCCGGCCTGCGCCGCAAAGCGCTGGACGACCGGCAGCAGCGAGGCCGTGGCCAGGCGGGGGGCTTCGTCGGTCAGGGTGTAAACGATCTGGGTCTTGTCGGCGGTCATGAGCGTGTTCCGATAGGTGAGGAATCCGGGCGTCCTGCTGCGCTCGGTCGGCAGCGGACAACCCTGAACTCTAGCAAGTGAAGGGCGCAGTTTCCGGTCAGGCGTGCGTCAGCATGGCTCGGTGGCGATCGCAACCGCCTGCCGGTGCAGCGCATGCGCACAGCGGCGATGCGCCTCGACCGCGTGGTTATCCCCAGGGCGAGCCGCGAGTCGCCACGTTACGCTGCTGCCAATTCATCTGGATCACGGGAGGGCACGATGGGCAAACGGCTGCTTATGGCGTTGGCATGGGTGATCCTGGCGGGCTGCGCCACCGACGGCGCCGGCACCGGCGCGGGTACGGACTGGCGCAAGTCAGGCAGCACCGCCGAAGAGACGTCGGCCGCCAAGAAGCTTTGCGAGGCCAAGTCTGAAGAGGTGTTTCCGGTCAACCCGCAGATGCTGAGCGTGGGATGGGATGTGCCGCCCCGCCGTGAATGCAGCACCGGCTCCAACGGGACGCCGAACTGCGTCACAGTGCCGGGCACTGCCGCGCAGCCCAAACTGCTCGATGCCAACGAAGCCTCGCGCAAGAAGGGTTTCGATGCCTGCATGAAGGCGCTCGGCTGGACACGCTAGCGGTCCGGGGTGTGGATCGCGCCGCCCGCCGAAGGGCCGAGGGGCCGAAGGGCCAAAGAAAAGCCCCGTGGCCGGTGGGCTCACGGGGCTTGTCGAGCGGTATCGGTCAGGACGCCATTTGCTGCGGCTGGGCTTCCAGGCTGCTGCGGGCTGCTTCCAGGGGCGTGATGTTCTGGGCCAGTTGACCCTTGGGGCCCTGGACCAGATCGAACTGCACCTGGCTGCCTTGCTTGAGCGTGCGAAAGCCCTCCATCTGGATTGCCGAGAAATGGGCGAAGACATCATCGCCGCCGGCCTCCGGCTCGATGAATCCAAAGCCCTTGGCATCGTTGAACCACTTGACTTTGCCCAGCGCCATCATCTTGTCTCCATTCTTTGTGGCACCTCCCGTGGAGGCGGGAACGGATTCTGTTAGCGCAATAAATGGCGTCAATTCGGGACCTTCCCGGCCGGGTTCACCCTCAGAAACCCGTCTGCCGTGCTTGCAAAAACCATACGCGTCGCCACTTGCCCCCCGTCGGCAGGGGAAACCCCCCGTCGATAGAATCGATTCATGCCTGTGTTCCCCGTCTTTTCACCGCGAAACCAGTCGGCCCCACCTCCGCCCGCGCCTCCGCAGAAGCCCGGCCGTGATGAAGGCGACGGCGCGGTCGTCATCGAGCGCCAGACCCAGAAGACCGAGCCCCCGCGGCTCTACCAGGTCCTGCTGCTGAACGACGATTTCACGCCGATGGAGTTTGTAGTCATGGTTCTGCAGGAATTTTTCCGGCATGACCTCGATACGGCGACGCAGATCATGCTCAAAATCCACCACGAGGGACGTGGCGTCTGCGGTGTGTACACCAAGGACGTTGCTGCCACGAAGGTGGAACTGGTTCTGGCCGCCTCCCGGCGTGCCGGCCATCCCCTGCAGTGCATTATGGAGGCCGCATGATTGCGCAAGAGCTTGAAGTCAGTCTGCACATGGCGTTCGTCGAGGCGCGTCAGCAGCGGCACGAATTCATCACCGTCGAGCACCTGCTGCTCGCGTTGCTGGACAATCCCAGCGCGGCCGAAGTGCTGCGCGCCTGTGCCGCCAACCTGGACGACCTGCGCAAGAGCCTGACGCAGTTCATCAAGGAAAACACGCCCATGGTGGGCGGCAATGACGAGGTGGACACCCAGCCCACGCTGGGCTTTCAGCGCGTCATCCAGCGCGCCATCATGCATGTGCAAAGCACCGGCAGCGGCAAGAAGGAAGTGACCGGCGCCAACGTGCTGGTTGCCATCTTCGGCGAGAAGGACTCGCATGCCGTCTACTACCTGCACCAGCAGGGCGTGACGCGTCTGGACGTCGTCAACTTCATTGCCCACGGCATCAAGAAGACCGACCCCGAGCCGCCCAAGGCGCCCGAGGGTCAGGCCCAGGGCAACCAGGAAGGTGAGCGCGAGGAGGGCGAGGGCGGCAACGCCAAGGCCTCGCCGCTGGAGCAGTTCACTCAGAACCTCAACCAGCAGGCCAAGGACGGCAAGATCGACCCGCTGATCGGCCGCGAGCATGAGGTCGAGCGCGTGGTGCAGGTGCTCTGCCGCCGCCGCAAGAACAACCCGCTGCTGGTGGGTGAAGCCGGCGTGGGCAAGACGGCCATTGCCGAGGGCTTGGCCTGGCGCATCACCGAGGGTGACGTGCCCGAGGTGCTATCCGAAGCCGTGGTCTATTCCCTGGACATGGGCGCCTTGTTGGCCGGTACCAAGTACCGCGGCGACTTCGAGCAGCGCCTCAAGGCCGTGCTCAAGCAGCTGAAGGATCAGCCGCATGCCGTGCTCTTCATCGACGAGATCCACACCCTGATCGGTGCCGGTGCGGCTTCGGGCGGCACGCTGGACGCCAGCAACCTGCTCAAGCCGGCGCTGAGCTCGGGCGCTATGAAGTGCATCGGTGCCACCACGTTCAGCGAGTACCGCGGTATCTTCGAAAAAGACGCGGCCTTGAGCCGCCGCTTCCAAAAGGTTGATGTGGCTGAGCCTTCGGTCGAGCAGACCATCGAGATCCTCAAGGGCTTGAAGTCGCGCTTCGAAGAGCATCACAACGTCAAGTACGCCCTGGGTGCCTTGCAAGCAGCTGCCGAGCTGTCGGCCAAGTACATCAATGACCGGCATCTGCCGGACAAGGCCATCGATGTGATCGACGAGGCCGGTGCGGCCCAGCGCATCCTGCCCAAGAGCAAGCAGAAGAAGACCATCACGCGCAGCGAGGTGGAGGACATCGTGGCCAAGATCGCGCGCATCCCGCCCGCGTCGGTGTCCAGCGATGATCGCAGCAAGCTCAAGAGCCTGGATCGTGACCTCAACAGCGTGGTGTTCGGCCAGGAGCCCGCCATCGATGCCTTGGCGGCGGCCATCAAGATGGCGCGCTCGGGTCTGGGCAAGCCGGACAAGCCGATTGGCTCCTTCCTGTTCAGCGGCCCGACCGGCGTGGGCAAGACCGAGGTGGCCAAGCAACTGGCCTACATCCTCGGCATTGAGCTGATCCGCTTCGACATGTCCGAGTACATGGAGCGCCATGCGGTCAGCCGCCTGATCGGCGCCCCTCCGGGCTATGTTGGTTTCGACCAGGGTGGTCTGTTGACCGAAGCTGTCACCAAGAAGCCGCATGCGGTGCTCTTGCTCGATGAAATCGAGAAAGCGCACCCGGATGTCTTCAACGTGCTGCTGCAGGTCATGGACCATGGCTCGCTGACCGACAACAACGGGCGCAAGGCCGACTTCCGCAACATCATCATCATCATGACGACCAATGCGGGCGCCGAGGTGATGAACAAGAGCAGCATCGGCTTCATGAACTCGCGCCAGCAGGGCGATGAAATGGCCGACATCAAGCGCCTGTTCACGCCGGAGTTCCGCAACCGCCTGGACGCCATCGTGTCTTTCCGTGCGCTCGATGAGGAAATCATCATGCGCGTGGTCGACAAGTTCCTGCTGCAACTGGAGAGCCAGCTGCAGGAGAAGAAGGTCGAGGTCACCTTCAGCGACGCGCTGCGCAAGCAGCTGGCCAAGAAGGGCTT
>JAIXSD010000697.1 GCA_027484885.1 Rubrivivax sp. | reverse complement strand
GCTTCTTCCGCACCCCGGGCTTGCGCAATGTCGAGCACCGCCCAGTGTTCTTCCACAACGGCAGCTTCACCAGCCTGGAGCAGGTGCTGCGCTTTTACGCCACCCGCGACACCGACCCGGCCCAGTGGTACCCGAGCGTGGGCGGCCAGGTGCAGCTCTACGACGATCTGCCGCTTGCCTTGCACGCCAATGTCGAGCGCAACGCGCCGTTTGGCGTGCGCCGCACCATGAGTGACGGCGACATCGCCGATATCCTCTGTTTCTTGCGCACCCTCAGCGACGGCTACACCGGCCCCGCCACGCCGCCAGCGCCCGGTTGCAACTGAGTCTGGCTTGAGCGTCAGCGGCCCCGGGCCGCCATGCCCGCCACCGCCGCAAGTCATTCGCTTTGCGTATGGCACCACCGGCGGGCCGGCTGGGCGGCCAGAATCGCCGCATGAGCACACTCAACGGCAGAGGCAGTCCCACCGCGCGGCCCCGGGTCTTGATCATCGGATGCGGCTTTGGCGGCCTGGCCGCCACCCGCGCCCTGGCCGGTGCGCCGGTGGACATCACGGTGATCGACCGCAGCAACCACCATCTCTTCCAGCCCTTGCTCTACCAGGTGGCCACGGCCGGCCTGTCGGCGCCCTCGATTGCCGCGCCCATCCGCCACATGCTGCGCGGCCAGCGCAATGTGACCGTGCTGATGGCCGAGGTCAGCGGCATCGACCGCCAGCAACGCCAGGTGCAGCTGAGTGATGGCCAGAGCCTGGGCTACGACTACCTGATCGTTGCGGCGGGCGCGACGCACAGCTACTTTGGCCGTGACGAATGGGCCACTCATGCGCCGGGGCTCAAGACACTGCAAGACGCCTTTGCCCTGCGCGCCCGCGTGCTCAAGGCCTTCGAGCAGGCCGAGAGCACGCCCGACCCGGCGCTGCAGCGCGCCTGCCTGAGCTTTGTGGTCATCGGCGCCGGCCCCACCGGGGTCGAAATGGCCGGCACCCTGGCCGAGATCGCCCGCCACACACTCAAGAATGAGTTCCGCCGCATCGACCCGGCCAGTGCCCGCGTGCTGCTGCTGGAAGGCTCGCCGCGCGTGCTGCAGGCCTTGCCGCCCGAGCTCTCGGCCAAGGCAGAGGCGCAGCTGCGCGGCCTGGGTGTCGAGCTGCGCACCGCTTGCCGCGTCGTCGGCATCGATGCAGACGGTGTGGAGGTGCAGGCCGGGGAGGGCGCTGTGGCTGCAACAGAGCGCATCGCCGCCCGCACCGTGGTCTGGGCGGCCGGCGTGGCCGCCTCGCCCCTGGGCCGCATGCTGGACGTGCCGCTGGACCGCGCCGGCCGCGTCATCGTCGACGGCCGGCTCCACATCCCCGACCACCCGGAGGTCTTTGTGATCGGCGACCTGGCCGCCGCCCAAAGCCTGCAGTCCGATGGCCGCACGCTCAAGCCCGTGCCCGGCGTCAGCCCAGCGGCCAAGCAGATGGGGGCGTACGTTGCAGCGCAGATCCTGCAATCGCTGCGGGCGCCACAGGGTCAGGTCTTGCCGCCCTTGCCCGCCGATGCGCCCGGCGCGTTTCGCTACCGCGACTACGGCGCCCTGGCCACCATCGGCCGCAAGGCGGCCGTGGCCGATCTGGGATTCGTTCAGTTCTCGGGTTACTTCGCCTGGCTGTTCTGGCTCTTCGTCCACATCTATTTTTTGATCGGCTTCCGCAACCGCCTGGTCGTGCTGATGGACTGGGCCTGGGCGTACTGGAGTTTCCAGCGCTATGCGCGGGTGGTGGCGGAGCCAGTGGATGCTGTTCAGAAGGCGGGTGGCTGAATCTGCAGGGCGCACGGCGATGTGCGGCTGGAGCGGCATGACCATTTCAGTCCCCGAGAATCCAGGCTGACATGGCGGTGATGGTGCCGCCCTCGAAACCTTGATTGGGTGTATGCGAAGTTCAAACGCAGTCGTGAAGCGAGCTTTCAGTGCCGTGGTCCTGGCCTGTTGGATGGGGAGTTCGCTCGTGCAGGCTCAGGAGGTGGGGGCAAAGTCAGCTCGCCAGGCGGCCTGCGAACGCGACAGGAACGAGTCTCGGGCGGAGCTTCAGACCAGCTATCAGGCCCAGATGGAGGTGTGTCGTCGGCAGATGAAGAGCAGCTTGGGCTACCTCGGAGAGCAGGGCAAGCAATTCCTGTTCGAGACCGCAGGCTGGGGCTCAGGGAATTGCGCCACGCGATTGACCCGGGATTTTTTGATGATGAACGAGGTGTTCGACAAGCGGCGCGATGCCTGCCTGCTGGCTGCTGGCAAGGACTGAGTCGGTTCGGCGCGACCAACCGGAGCGGCAGCCACATGGCTGCGTGCCGCCCTCCATCAAGCCTTGAGGAACTCCGCCTTCGAGCCCAGCCAGCGCGCCACCTGGCGTTGCGCGGCCTCGGGGTATTTGTCCAGCAGCTGGGGCGCCAGGCGGCGGGCGGCTTGCAGCAGCAGGGAGTCTTCCTGCAGGTCGGCAAAGCGCAGCAGCTCGGCGCCGCTTTGGCGGGCGCCCATGAACTCGCCGGGGCCGCGGATGTCCAGGTCGCGGCGGGCGATCTCGAAGCCGTCGTTGGTTTCGGCCATGGCGCGCAGGCGCGATTTGCCGGTGTCCGACAGCGGGCCGGTGTAAAGCAGCACGCAGACGCTGGCCACCGCGCCGCGGCCCACGCGCCCGCGCAGCTGGTGCAGCTGCGAGAGGCCGAAGCGCTCGGCATGCTCGATCACCATCAGGCTGGCATTGGGCACGTCCACGCCGACCTCGATCACCGTGGTGGCGACCAGCACGCTCATCTCGCCGCTGGAAAAGCGTGCCATCACGGCGGCCTTCTCGGCCGGCGGCATGCGGCCGTGCAGCAGGCCGACCTCGAAGCCCGGCAGCGCGTCGACCAGTTCCGCATGGGTCTCGGTCGCGTTATTCAGGTCCAGGGCCTCGCTCTCTTCGATCAGCGGGCAGACCCAGTAGACCTGGGCGCCAGCAGCCACCTCTTGGGCAATCTTTTCGATCACGTCCTGGCGTTTGCCATCGGCGAAAACCTTGGTGACGATGGGCGTGCGGCCTGGGGGTAACTCGTCAATCGTGCTGACGGCCAGGTCGGCGAAATAGGTCATGGCCAGCGTGCGCGGGATGGGCGTGGCGCTCATCATCAGCATATGGGGTTCGAGGTCCATTGAAGCGAGCTTGCGCCGCAAGGCCAGCCGCTGCGCCACGCCGAAGCGGTGCTGCTCGTCGATGATGGCCAGGCCCAGGCGGGCGAATGTGACCTTGTCCTCGATCACCGCATGGGTGCCGATCACCAGCTGGGCCGCGCCGCTGGCCGCCGCGTCCAGCATCTTCTGGCGCGCCTTGCCCTTGACGCTGCCGGTCAGCCAGGCCACTTGCAGGCCCAGGGGCTCCAGCCAGCCGATCAGCTTCTTGAAATGCTGCTCGGCCAGGATTTCGGTCGGCGCCATCAGCGCGCATTGCCAGCCGGCATCGATGGCCACGGCCGCGGCCAGGGCTGCCACCACCGTCTTGCCCGAGCCCACATCGCCTTGCAGCAAGCGGTGCATCGGTTGGCCCAGGGCCAGGTCTTGCGCGATCTCTTCGCTGACCCGCTGCTGTGCGCCGGTCAGGCCGAAGGGCAGCACGGCCAGCAGGCGCTCGACCAGGCCGCCCGGCTTGGCGCGGAGGGCCGGTGCCTTCAGCAGGGCGCGCTCGCGCTGGGCTTGCATCTGGCTGATCTGCTGGGCCAGCAGCTCCTCGAACTTGAGCCGCTGCCAGGCCGGGTGGCTGTGGTCTTCCAGCGTGCCCAGGCGGGCCTGCGGCGGCGGGTGGTGCAGAAAGCTCAGCGCATCGCGCAGCGGTGGCAGGCTGCTGGGCACCGTGCCCTGGGGCAGCAGCTCGCGCAGATCGGCGCGCTGCAGGCCCGAGGCGATGGCGCGGCGCAGGTACGTCTGCGGCAGGCCGGCGCTGGCTGGGTAGACGGGCGTCAGCGCCTCGGCCAGCGGCGTGTCGGGCTGCACGGCCTTGAAGGTGGGGTGCACCATCTCGCGGCCGAAAAAGCCGTGGCGCAGCTCGCCGCGCACGCGGATGCGCTGACCCACGGCCATGCTTTTCTGGTGCGAGGGGTAGAAGTGGATGAAGCGCAGCAGCAGATCGCCGGTCTCATCTTCCAGCCGCACCAGCAGCACGCGCCGGCCGCGCGTCTCGATGCGGCATTCGATCACCTCGCCCTCGCACTGCACCGTGTCGCCTTCGCGGCTGCGGCCGATGGGCGTGATCTGGGTCTCGTCCTCGTAGCGCAGGGGCAGGTGCAGGGCCAGGTCGATGTCGCGCAGCAGGCCCAGCTTCTCCATGGCCTTTTGCGGCGCGGACTTGGGCTTGGCGGCAGCGGCCGCCGATGTGGCGGGTGCGGCGGCGGCGGTAGCAGCAGGCGATGGACGAGGAGGGGCCGAAGCAGGCATGGGCGGGATTTTGCCCTGCGGGCGGAGTTCGAAACCCGGCCGAGGCGTCGAGCTGCTGCGGGGCGCTGGCATCTGCATATTCATCAAGCCTCTTCGGAGCTCATGACCGGCAACATAATGGTGGTTTCGTTCGGTGCCACAAGCTGACATTCAGACCCAGGCCCCGTGGGCTTGGCGTGCGATACGAATACTGTATGAATATCCAGTTTATCAGCAAGAGGCGCCGCAGATGAATGCCCGGCACCCCGATCGCCACGACGAGCTGCGGGCCATCGTGCGCAGTTCTGCTTGGCTCATGCGCGCGCTCCATGCCGCCCGTGATCTGGGCCTGCCCCAGTGGTGCATCGGCGCCGGCGCGCTGCGCAATCGGGTCTGGGATCATCTGCATGGCCACACCGAGCCTTCAGCGCTGGCCGATGTGGACCTGGCCTATTTCGATCCCGAGGAGCCGTCTGGTGAAGAAGCGGCACACCAGGCAGCCCTGGCGCGCGCCTGTCCCGACTTGCCCTGGGAGCTGACGAACCAGGCGCATGTGCATCTCTGGTTCGAGTCCTGTTTCGGCCATGCCGTGGCACCGCTGCGCTCGCTACAGGACGCGGTGGCCTCCTGGCCCGAGTTCGCCACCGCGGTGGCCGTGCGCCTGGAGGCCGACGACACGCTGACCGTGATCGCTCCCTATGGCCTGGATGATCTTTTCGCCATGCGCATTCGCCGCAACCCGGCCCGGGTCAGCGTCGAGACCTTTCGCCAGCGGATTGCGCAAAAGCAGTATGCGCAACGGTGGCCGCGGGTGCTGATTGAGGATGCGGAATGAGCCAGCTCCAGCCCATGCCCGAGTTCCTGCGCTTCACCGCCCCCGACCCCGAGGCCCATGCGCGCAGCATCGCCGCCATGCGCGAGCAGCTGGCGCAGCTGCAGGCCGGCGACGCCGTCGACGAGATGGCCTTGCTGGAGCTGGTGGCCGATCTGGCCGGCCTTTTGATCACGGCCCGCCAGGAGGGTGAGGCCTTGCAGCTTCTGCAGGCGCATGAGGCCTTGGCCCAAGGTCTGCTGGATTCGCCCGCGCCGCACGAAGCCCTGGGCTGGTTCTGGTGCGCCTACGCCACCGCCCTGCAATACCTCGGCCAGCGTGCCGAGGCCGAGCCCATCTTCGCCCGCACGGTGGACCTGTGCGAGGCCGG
>JAIXSD010000274.1 GCA_027484885.1 Rubrivivax sp. | reverse complement strand
AGGCCGTCCAGCGTCAGCACGCGCTCGATGAGCTTGTCGGCGTGCTTCATCTCCTCGATGGACTCCTCGTACTCGTGCTTGGCCATCTTCATCAGGCCCCAGTTCTTGAGCATGCGGGCGTGCAGGAAGTACTGGTTGATGGCGGTCAGCTCGAGCTTGAGCTGGGTGTTGAGGTGCGCGAGGACTTGTGCGTCGCCTTTCATGGGGGCTCCCGGAATGTGAAATCGGCTGGAAGTATCGCGAGCGAAAGCCCTTGAGCAAAACCGCTCTTTTTGCAAATGAGAGCGATTCGCATTAATATTGCTCCCATGATTGTCTGTGTCTGCCACCGCGTCTCCGACCGCGACATCGCCATCGCCGCCTCGGCCGGCTGCCCGAGCTTCGAGGCCCTGCAGGAGGACCTGGGCGTGGCGACCGCCTGCGGCGCCTGCCGCGACTGCGCCTGTGCGGTGTTCGAGGAAAGCCGCGTGGCGGGTGGTGCGCCCTGCGCCCGGGGGATGGCCGTGGCCACGCAGGCGCTGCTGACGGCCTGAAACCGCTCGCAACAGGGCCTAGAATGCCGACCGGCGCCGGGACCCGGCGCTTTTTTGTTGGCTAGTTTCCTGAACGTCGTCGTGCCTCGCGCTGCTGCTTTCCGGAAGCGCGCCGCACAGCACGACTACAGCAAGGAAACTCCATGAGCACCCTCCAGACCGGCACCGTCAAGTGGTTTGACGACGGCAAGGGCTTCGGCTTCATCACCCCCGCCGACGGCGGCAAGGACCTGTTCGCCCACCACACCGAAATCAAGAACAGCGGCGGTTTCCGCACGCTGGCTGAAGGTGCCCAGGTCGAATTTGAAGTGAAGCAAGGCCCCAAGGGCCTGCAAGCAGCCAACATCCGCGCGCTGTAATTCACACGGCCGCCCGATGCAAAGCCCGCGCCTGGCGCGGGCTTTGTGCTTTCCGGGCCCCCCTCACGACGACAATTCGAGGTTATGTCCGCCTTGCCCGTTTCTCCGCCGAAGGCCTTGACCGCCTACCGCCCGTTCTGGGCCAAGCGATTCGGCCCCGCCCCCTTCCTGCCCATGAGCCGGGCGGAGATGGAGCAGCTCGGCTGGGACTCCTGCGACATCATCATCGTCACGGGCGACGCCTACGTCGACCACCCGAGCTTCGGCATGGCCGTCATCGGCCGCACGCTGGAGGCGCAGGGCTTTCGCGTGGGCATCATCGCCCAGCCCGACTGGAACAGCGCCGACGCCTTCAAGGCGCTGGGCAAGCCCAACCTGTTCTTCGGCGTGGCCGCCGGGAACATGGATTCCATGATCAACCGTTACACGGCTGATCGAAAACTGCGCAGCGATGACGCCTACACCCCGGGCGGCGAAGGCGGCAAGCGGCCCGACCGCGCCACCCTCGTCTACACCCAGCGCTGCCAGGAAGCCTTCAAGGACGTGCCCATCGTCATCGGGGGCATCGAGGCCTCACTGCGCCGCATTGCCCACTACGACTACTGGCAGGACAAGGTGCGCCGCTCGGTGCTGGTGGACAGCAAGGCCGACCTGCTGGTCTACGGCAATGCCGAGCGCGCCATCATCGAGATCGCCCACCGCCTGGCCCGCCGTGAGGCGGTTGAAACGCTGACCGACATCCGCGGCACCGCGTTCATGCGCCGCGACGACGACCCCTCGGCCGAGGGCTGGTTCGAGCTCGACTCCACCGAGGTGGACCGCCCGGGCCGCATCGACGAGCTGATCAGCCCGTACCAAATCATCGACGACAAGGCCTGCGCGACGAGCGACGAGCCCGACGCGCCCAAGCCCATCACGCTGCACAAGACCGGCCGCATCAGCATGCCCCCGCGCGAGCGGACGGTGGTGCGGCTGCCCGCCTACGAGCAGGTCAAGAGCGACCCGGTGCTCTACGCCCACGCCAACCGCGTGCTGCACCTGGAAACCAACCCCGGCAATGCCCGCGCGCTGGTGCAGCGCCACGGCGAGCGCGACCTCTGGATCAACCCGCCGCCCATCCCGCTGTCCACGCCGGAGATGGACCACGTCTTCGACCTGCCCTACGCCCGCGCGCCTCACCCGAGCTACGCGGACGAGAACGGCAGCCACGACGGCGCGACCAAGATCCCGGCTTGGGAGATGATCCGCTTCAGCGTGAACATCATGCGCGGCTGCTTCGGTGGCTGCACCTTCTGCTCCATCACCGAGCACGAGGGCCGCATCATCCAGAGCCGCTCCGAAGACTCCGTGATCCGCGAGATCGAGGAGATGCGCGACAAGGTCAAGGGCTTCACCGGCATCGTGTCGGACCTGGGCGGCCCCACGGCCAACATGTACCGCATCGGCTGCAAGAGCCCCGAGATCGAGGCCGCGTGCCGCAAGCCGAGCTGCGTCTACCCGGGCATCTGCCCGAACCTGAACACCGACCACGGCCCGCTGATCAAGATGTACCGCCGCGCCCGCGCGCTGCCGGGCGTGAAGAAGATCCTCATCGGCTCGGGCCTGCGCTACGACCTGGCCGTGCAGTCGCCGGAGTACGTGAAGGAGCTGGTCACGCATCACGTCGGCGGCTATCTCAAGATCGCGCCCGAGCACACCGAGGGCGGGCCGCTGTCCAAGATGATGAAGCCGGGCATCGGCACCTACGACCGCTTCAAGCAGATGTTCGAGGCGGCCAGTGCCGCGGCGGGCAAGAAGCAATACCTCATTCCCTACTTCATCGCGGCCCACCCGGGCACCAGCGACGAAGACATGATGAACCTGGCCGTCTGGCTCAAGCGCAACGGCTT
>JAIXSD010000255.1 GCA_027484885.1 Rubrivivax sp. | reverse complement strand
GGCAACATCCTGAAGAAGAGCGAAGAGCCGGTGCAGGCGCAGGTGAACGAGGCGTTGTTGGCGGAAGCCGGCGAGCAGCAGCTGGCCGGTGCGCTGAAGAATGTGCAGCCCATCGCCGACAGCCTCTTCCACAACGGCGAGTACGCCGCCTCGCTGCGCGAGCTGGCGGTGCTCAAGGCCCCGGTCGATGCCTTCTTCGACGGCGTCATGGTCAACGCTGAAGACCCGGCTCTGCGCGCCAACCGCCTGGGCTTGCTCAAGACCCTGCACGAAGCCATGAACCGCGTGGCCGAGCTGGCGCGTCTCGCGTCCTGATCGCGCAGCAAACCCTTCGTCCACCCAGCCCAGCGAGCCCATGCCCATGCGATCCGATCACAGCCACAGCATGAAGCTGGTCATCCTCGGCCGGGACGGCACGCTCAACGAGTACCGCGACGACCACGTCAAATCGGTGGACGAGCTGGTGCCCGTGCCGGGCGCGCTGGAGGCGGTGGCGCGGCTCAACCATGCCGGCTGGCACACGGTGATGGCCACCAACCAGCCCGGCATCGGCCGCGGCCTGCTGGACATGGCCTCGCTGAACGCCATCCACATCCGCCTCAACCAGATGCTGGCCGAGAAGGGCGGGCGCCTCGACGCTGCCTTCTTCTGCCCGCACACGCCCGAGGAAGGCTGCGATTGCCGCAAGCCCCTGCCGGGCCTGGTGCAGCAGATCGGTGAACGCTTCGGCGTCGAGCTGCCCACCATCCACATGGTTGGCGCCAGCCTGCGCGATGTGCAAACGGCCCAGGCGGCCGGCTGCGTGCCGCATCTGGTGCGCGGCGCGCGCCTCGGCGATCTGGACGAGGCGCAGCTGGCGGCCCTCCTGGCCAAGGTGCCAGGCGTGCGCGTCCACGCCAGCCTGGGCGCTTTTGCCGAGCACCTGATCCAGAAAGACCGGCGCAGCAAGGCCGATGCCCGCGGTGAGGCCCTGGCGCCTGACACCGCGCCGGGGGCGCTCACTTGATGATGAAGACGAAGACCGGGCATGCCGGGCCTGGCGCACCGTCGCCGGCCGCGCCGGGGCTGCTGTCCAGCCTGCTGGCGGCGCTGCGCTCGGCCGTGTTCGTCGTCTGGCTCACCGCCACCGTCATCCCCTGGGCGCTGGCGGTGCTTTTGATCTCGCTGTTCGCCAAGGGTGACACGGTGTACTGGGCCTGTGCCGGCTGGCTGCGCCTGGCCATCCACAGCGCCCGCCTGATCTGCGGCGTGCACTGGCGCATCCAGGGCATGCAGCACCTGCCCAGCCAGGCCGACCGCCGCTCGGCCGTCATCCTGCTGCCCAAGCATCAGAGCACCTGGGAGACCTTTGCCTTCCCGGCCCTGATGTCGCATCCGCTGGCCTATGTGTTCAAGCGCGAGCTGCTCTACGTGCCGTTTTTCGGCTGGGCCATGGCGCGCATGGACATGATCCACATCGACCGCAGCAAGCGCGCCGAGGCCTGGGCCAAGGTGGCCGCGCAAGGCAAGCGCCTGGCGGCTCAGGGCAACTGGGTCATCATGTTCCCCGAGGGCACACGCACCGCGCGCGGCCAGAAGGGCGAGTACAAAACCGGCGGCACCCGTCTGGCCATCGAGACCGGCGTGCCGGTGGTGCCGATCGCTGCCACCTCCGGCCGCTGCTGGCCGCGCAAGAGCTTTTTGCTGCGCCCCGGCGTGGTGGACATCTCCATCGGCCAGCCCATCAGCCCGCAGGGCCGCGAGGCCGGCGAGCTGATGCGCGAGGTGGAAAGCTGGATCGAGGCCGAGATGCAGCGCCTGGACCCCGAGGCCTATCCGCAAACCCAGGCCGGCGCCCGCCGCGCCGCTGCCGCCCCGCCGCCGGCGGGCGCGATGCAGGCCTGAGCCGGGGCGCTTGATCACCACCATGCTCAAGAATCTCTTGCAAGGCGCCCAGCTGAGCCTGTTCGGCCAGGAGGCCGCACCGGCCCGCAGCGAGGCCGAGGTGCTGCAAAACCCGCGCGCCCAGCGCGAGCTCAGCCTGGGTGAACACCGTGTGTCCTATGAGCTCAAGCGCGCGCGCCGGCGCAGCATCGGCTTTGTCGTCGGCGCCCAGGGCCTGCGTGTCAGTGCGCCTCGCTGGCTGCCGCAGGCCGATATCGAGCGCGCCCTGCAGCACAAGGCCGACTGGATCTTGCGCAAGCTCGTGGAGCAGCGCGAGCGTGCCCGCCGCGTCGAGGCCTCGCGCATCGAGTGGCGCGACGGCGCCAGCCTGCCTTACCTCGGCGCGCCCATCACCTTGCGCCTGGAGCCGCAGCGCAGCGGTGTGCTCTTCGACGAGGCCGAGCGCGTGCTGCGCATCGGCTTGCCGCTGGTGGCCAGCGAGGAGCAGCTGCGCGACACCGTGCAGGCCTGGCTCAAGCGGCGCGCGCGCGCCGATTTCGAGCCGCGCTGCCAGCGCTTTGGTGCCGCCCTGGGCGTGCAGATGAGCCAGCTGCGCCTGAGCTCGGCCCAGACGCGCTGGGGCAGCGCCAGTGCCGATGGCTCCATCCGCCTGAACTGGCGCCTGATCCATTTCGCCCCGGCCATCATCGACTACGTGGTTGCCCACGAGCTGGCCCATTTGCGCGAGATGAACCACAGCCCGGCTTTCTGGGCCGTGGTGCGTTCGGTGCTGCCGGACTTTGAAACCGCCCGCGGCCGCCTGCGCGAAGAGTCCATCGTCAGCGAGTGAGCTCGCCCCGGTGCTTATCCCTCTTTGGGGGGGCTTGTCCCCTAAGAGGGTGACGATAGACACTCCAGCTCAACGCTGTCATCACCCGCACCCAGTTCTCGATTCCATACGGCGTGGAATCACTCGCAGCCCGGCTGCCGAGGGGTGCTAAAAGGGGCCGAGTGTCCGCCATCCTTGACGCTGCCTTTGCCGGCAGCCTCAGCGATGGCGGATTTCTTTTGGGCGCTGCGCCCTCTGTTGGCTCAGGTTTTGGGCGCCGCGGCCGGCATGGCCAGGGTGCTGAAGCGGTAGATGCCGTCGGCGCCGCGCTCGCGGCGCAGCTGGCCGCCCAGCCAGAGCGAGTTCAGATGGGCCACCGATTCGCCCATGGCAAAGGTGGTCTGGTGCAGGTCCAGCTTGCGCTTGAACAGCAGCTCCAGCAGCTCGGCCGCATGGCATGGCTTGTCGGCGCAGGCCTGGCGCACATCGGCCAGGCGCTCGACATGGTGCTCCTGCAGCTGCTCGATGCGCGCATGCAGGCCGCGGAAGGGCAGGCCATGGGCCGGCAGCACCAGGGTGTCGGCCGGCAAGACGAGCAGGCGCTGCAGGGAATCGAGGTAGAGGCGCAGCGGGTCGGCCTCGGGCTCGACATCGACGACCGAGACATTGGTCGAGATGCGCGGCAGCACCATATCGCCCGAGATCATCAGGCCGAGCGCGGCGCAGTAGAGGCTGATGTGCTCGGGCGCATGGCCGTAGCCGACCAGGCATTGCCAGCTCTGGCCGCCGATTTGCAAGGTCTTGCCACCCATCAGGCGGCGAAAGCTGGCCGGCACTTGCGGCACCATGCTCGGGTAGTAGCTGCTGCGCGCGCGGATCTTGGCCAAGGCCTCGGGGTCGCTCAGGCCATGGCTGGCGAAAAAAGCAGCGGCGGTTTCGCCGCCCATGCCCACGGTCGAGCCGCTGGCCAGGCGGGCCAGGTGAAAGTCGGTGGCGCTGATCCACAGCCGGCATTCGTGGTGGGCCGGCAGGCCCGGGGCCACAGCGCCGCTCCAGCGCTGGCAGAGCCAGTGGGCCAGGCCGATGTGGTCCGGGTGGAAGTGGGTGACGATGACGCGCAGCACCGGCAGGCCTTCGAGCTGGTCGGCAAAGATGGCCTCCCAGTTCGCCTGCGTCGCTTCATTGGCCACGCCGCAGTCGACGATGGTCCAGCCCTGGACCTTGGCCCCCTCGGTGCCGTTGATCTCGTCGCGCAGCAGCCAGAGGTTGATGTGGTCCAGCGCAAACGGCAGGCCCATGCGCAGCCAGCGCACGCCCGGCGCCAGCTCGATCAGCTCGCCCGGGCCGGGCCGGGTCTCGCCCAGCGGGTAGTGCAGTTCCGATTCGCGGGGATTGGCCATGGTCGTTCAGCAAGAAGCAGCAAATTGGGAGGGGAGAGGGCAAGGCCCGACGCGGCGGCGCTTCGCAGGTGCATAGAATTGCCGCTTACGTCAACGTCAATGCGAGCGAGCCCCAGTTTAGCCATGAGCACCGTCACCCCACCGAATGCCGCGAGCGAGGGTGCCCGCCAGTTCACCATCACCGAGCTGGCCCATGAGTTCGACATCACCCCGCGGGCCATTCGTTTTTACGAGGACATGGGCCTGCTCGAGCCCTCGCGTGCCGGCCGCAACCGGGTCTACACCCACCGCGACCGCACCCGCCTCAAGCTGACCCTGCGCGGCAAGCGCCTGGGCCTGAGCTTGCAGGAGATCAAGCAGCTGGTCGATATGTACGACGCCTCCAGCGGCGCCGCACCGCAGCTGCGCGCCTTTCTGGAGGTGCTGCAGCAGCACCGCCGTCAGCTCGAGCAGCAGCTCGATGACATCGAGGTCACCCTGGCCGAGATCGCCCAGCACGAGGACCGCTGCAAGAGCCTGCTCAAGCAGGTCAAGTAAGAGCCAGGAAGAAGAAGGGGACGTGGATCAGCGGCCCTTTTCATAACGGCTTGTTCCCTCAGCTCTTCAAGGCCAGCACCGGCCGCATGGCCATAGCCTGCAAACCGTGGTGCAGGCTGGCGATCAGGCTCACCAAGAGCAGGCCCAGCAGGGCCAGGGCTTGCGGCCACAAGCCCATGGCCGCCCGGTCGGCAAACTGGCTCAGATAGCTCTGGCCCAGGAACCAGGACAGCGGCAGGGCCAGCAGGGCGGCGATCAGCAGCAGGCCGGCGAATTCGCGCAGCAGCCGGGTCAGGGCCTGGCGCGGCGAGGCGCCGTAGAGCTTGCGCAGCACCAGCTCACGCGCATGGCGCTGCACCAGATAGGCCGCCAGCGCATAGACGCCGAAGCCCGCCAAGGCCAGGGCCAGCACGCTGCTGGCCGTGACCAGCTCGGCCAGGCGCAGGTCGGCGCGGTAGGGCTCCTGCATGGCCTCTTCCACCGCCTCCAACTGCAAGGGCTGATCCGGCACATAGCGCTTCCAGATCGGCGCGATGAAGGCCTCGGCCTGCGCCAGGCCCGCTTGTTCCCCATCGCGCAGGCGCAGATTCAGCACCCAGGCGCCGCGGCCCGTGGCCAGCACCTGTTCGCTGGTCTTGAGCGCGAAGGCATGGGGCTGGCTGGGTTGGCGCGTGCTCTCCAGCACCTGCCGCGGCACCACAGCGGCAATTCGCCAGCTCTGTTGACGCTGGCCCAAGCCGGTGTAGGCGAAGCGCAGTTCCTGACCTAAAGCCTCAGCGGGCTGGCTCCAGCCCATGGCGCGCAATGCCGGCAGGTCCAGCACCACGGTGTCCTGCGTGCCTGCACGCAGCTCGCCGCTCAGCAGGGGGATGCGATAGAGGGCAAAGAAGTCGGCATCGACATGGACGACACGCAGCTTGCTGGCTTCACCAGCTTGGCCCTCGCGCAGAAAGCCGCCCTCGCGCTCGATCCGGCCGCTGCCGGGCACGCTGTCGCTCCAGGCCAGGGCCTGCACCTCGGGGCGCTGGGCCAGGGCCTGGCGCAGGTCTTCCGCCAGGGCCGGGCTGGCGCCATCGGGCATGCGCAGGGCCAGCACGCCGTGGGGGTCAAAGCCCAGCTCACGCGCAAGCACATGGCGGTTTTGCAGGCTCAGGACCAAGGCCAGGCTGCTGGCCAGCAAGGCCACACCGAACTGCAGCACCGTCAGCGTGCGGCGCAGCCAGCGGCCCGAGGCGCCTTCGCTGGCCTGCCGGCCCTGCAGGGCGGCGGCCGCGTTCATGCGCCATGCCAGCCAGGCCGGGTAGAGGCAGACCAGCCCGCCCAGCAGCGTGCAGCCCGCGGCCAAGCCTAGCAGGGGCAGGGCTTGCAAGAGGCTGTCCGGCACCGGCAGCTGCAGCACGCCGGCCAGCCAGGGCACCATCAGCCAGGCCAGCAGCACCGCCAGCGCGGCCGCCAGGGCGATGCTCAGCTGCGTCTCCGCCGCGAACTGCAGCAGCAGGCGTAGCGGGCCCAGACCCAGGCTTTTGCGCACGGCGATCTCGCGCTGGCGTTGCACCGTGCGCACGCTGCTGAGGTTGATGAAATTGAGCAGGGCCAGGCTCAAGAGCAAGGCCGCCACCCCACCCAGGGCCAGCAAGGCCTGCACGCGCAGGCGGCCCTCGCGGCCCTCGAAGGGCAGGCGGGTGATGGGCAGGGCGCGCATGAAAGCGGCCTTGCGGCCACCGGCCGTCCAGTCCGGCGGCAGCATTTTCATGATGGGGCTGGCATCGAGCAGAGTCTGCGCCAGCCTGCCGACTTGTTCGGCGTTGGCACCTGGGGCCAGGCGGCCGTAGATCCGCCCGGTGATCTGGAACCAGGCGCTGCGCATCTCTTCGTCCAGCTCGGCGGCGGGCGAGTCGAAGCCGATGAAAGCCGGCTCGCGCAGCGTGCTTTGCGAGCCGGCATCGGGCAGCAGGGCGCAGACGCTGAGTTGGTGCTTGCCGGCCCGGAGCACGCGGCCCAGCGCCGGCTGCTCGCCGAAAAGCTGGCGGGCCAGACTCTGGCGCAGGGCGATGGTGTCGGGCCGGGCCAGGCAGGCCCGCAAATCGCCCTGCAGGCTGCGCAGGCCGAACAGCTCGACGGCGCTGGCGTCCAGGGCCAGCACGGCGCTGCGCTGCTGGTGCTCGCCCACGCGCAGGGGCAGCCAGTCACTGCTGCTGCGGCTCAAGTGCTGCAGCGGCGCGCCCGATTTCTGCAGCGCTTCGTGCAGGGCAAAGGGCGCGCCCAGAAACCAGTCCTCCTGGCGGCCCGGCATATTGCCGTGGAAATCGAGCATCACGATGCGCTCGGGTTCCTGCAGCGCTGGGTCGGGCCGGAAGCGCTCGCCCAGCATCACCGCGAGCAGGTAGCTCGCGGCCAGGGCCAGGGCCAAGCCCAGGATCAGCACCGACGCATTGAAAGGGTCGGCCCGCAGCTGACGGGCCGCCACACGCAGGTCGAGAAAGCGCATCGCGTCCCCGCCCCCTTCAATCGCGCAGGGCCAGGATGGGCCGCATGGACATGGCCGCCAGCGCATGGCGCAGGCCGGCCAGGGCGCTCATCAGCAAGGTGCCGAGCAAGGCCGCCAGCAGCGGCCAGCCACCCATCTCTGCCCGCTCGACAAAGCCGCTCAGGTACTGCTGGGCGATCCACCAGATCAGCGGCAGGCTGACCAGGGCGGCCAGGCCCAGCAGGGGCGCGAACTCCTTGAGCAGCAGCGCGGCGATGTGGCGGTGGCCGGCGCCGTGCAGCTTGCGGATGACGATCTCCAGCGCCGCGCGCCGCACCGTGTAGGCCGCCAGGGCGTAGACGCCAAAGGCGGCCAGCAAGAGCGCCAGCAGGCTGGCGACGGCGATCAGGCGGCCGATATTGCGGTCCAGGCGGTAGCGCTGGGCCAGCTCCTCGTGCACGCTGTTCATGGCCAGCACATCGTCGGGGAAGTAACGCGGCCAGACCTCGCTGACGGCCGCCCGCAGCGCGGCCATCGAGGGGCCGGCCAGGGTCAGCACGCTGTGGCCGTTCTTGTGCAGCATGAAGACCTGGGGCTGCTGCAGCTGGCGCGCCGACTCCTGCCGGATCGCACCGGCCACGGCCACCACGCGCAACTGCAGCTCATCGGAGCGGATGATCTGGCCCAGCGCCTCCTGCGGCGAGGCATAACCGAGCGACATGGCGGCTGTGGCATCGATGACGGCCGGCCAAATTTCCTTGGCGGCCTCGGGGCCGCGAGGCGGCTGCTCGGGGATCTGCACGCCCTCCAGGCTGCCCGCCAGGAAGGGGATCTCGTAGGTTTGGAAGAAACTGGCGTCGGCCGCGCTGTTGCGGGTCGAGACCTTGGTCTCGCCGCGCACCAGGGTGGTCACGCTGCCGATGCCGTTGCGGCCGGGGATGTCGTCGCTCAAGCCCAGGCTTTGAACGGCTGCGTGGCTGTGCAAGACCTCGGCGAAGCCGCGGCGTGCGTCCATCTTGGCCGTTTCGGGCAGGTCCACCGCCAGCAGGCCCTCGGTCTTGAAGCCCGGCTTGATGCGGGCCACAAATTCGCTTTGCCACACCACCACCACGGCCGCGCCCGACAGGGTCAGCGCAGCGCCGAACTGCAGCACCGTCATGGCGCGGCGCAGGCGGCGGCCGGCCGCGCCCTCGCTTTGCTTGCGGCCCTGCAGGGCCGGGGCGCAGTGCACGCCCAGGGCCACGCGGGCCGGGTAGAGCCCGGTCAGCGCGCCCAGCAGCAGGCAGCCCAGGGCCAGGCTGATCAGCTGCGCCGGGGCGAACAGCTTGGTGGCGAACTGCACATCCAGCAGATCGGCAAAACCGGGTGCCAGCAACCAGGCCAGCAGCAGGCCGACTGCGCCCGCCAGCAGCGCCACCAGGCTGGACTCCAGCACAAACTGCAGGCCCAGTCGCGCCGGGCTGGCGCCCAGGCTCTTGCGCACCGCAATCTCGCGCTGGCGGCGCAGGGTGCGCACGCTGCTGAGGTTGACGTAGTTGATGGCGGCCAGGGCCAGCATGGTCAGGGCCATGAGGCTCAGTGCGCTGTACAGCATCAGCCGGGTCTGGCTGCCGCCGCCTTCAAAGGGAATGCGGGTCAGGGGCACGGCGCGCACGAAGGCGCTCTTGCGGCCACCGGCGCGCCACTCGGGCGGCACCTCGGTCGTGCCCGGGCTGCGGTCGAAGATGGATTGCATCAGCGTGCCCAGCTGGGCGGCGCTGGCACCATCGGCCAGTCGGGCATAGACATTGCCGTTGATGAAGTACCAGGCGCTCAGCATCCAGGCCGGCTGGTTGGCTGCGGGCGATTCGAAATTGGCCAGCACATCGAACTCCAGCTCGCTGTTGGCGGCCTGGCGCGGCAGCAGGGCGGCCACGGTCATCTCCTGACCGCGCATGCGCACGCGCTGGCCCAGCACCTCCGTGCTGCGGCCGAACAGGCGCTCGGCCGCGCTGGTGGTCAGGGCCACGGTGTCCGGCTTGCTCAGCGCGGCTTTCACATCGCCGCTCAAAGCCTTGAGGCCGAAGATGTCGGCCAGCTCTGGGTCGGCGAACATGACGCGGTTCTTGCTGATCTGCTCACCCACGCGCAGGCCGAGGTTGCTCTCCGTCACCCGCGCCACATGGCTGAGCGGCGCTTTCGCGTCCCGCAAGGCATTGCGGAACACATAGGGCATGGAGCTGAACCAGTCGTCATTGCGGCCGGGGATGTTGCCCTTGAACTCCAGGCGCACGACGCGGTCGGGCCGTGGCACGCCGGGGTCGGGCAGCCAGCGGTCGTTGAGCAGCAGGGCGATCAAATAGGCCGCGGCAATCGCCACCGCCAGGCCCAGCACCACGACCAGGGAGTAGGCCGGTTCGGCCAGCAGCTGGCGCCAGCTGACGCGCAGGTCTTTGAGTTTCATAGTCTGTACTCCTGGCTCAGGCGGCCATCGCATCCACCAGGATGCGGCCATCCAGCAAACGCAGGCAGCGCGAGGCCTGTGCCGCATGGGCTGGCGAGTGGGTCACCATCACCAGGGTCGTGCCTTCTTCGTTGAGCTCGCGCAGGATGCGCATCACCTCGTCGCCCTGCGCGCTGTCGAGGTTGCCGGTGGGCTCGTCGGCCAGCAGCAGGGCCGGGCGCGAGACGATGGCGCGGGCGATGGCCACGCGCTGCTGCTGGCCGCCCGAGAGCTGCGAGGGCCGGTGATTGGCGCGGTGGTCGATGCCCAGGCGCAGCATGGCTGCGTCCACGCGTGCGGCGTGTTCGCTGCGCGGCACATCGCCGTATTCAAGCGCCAGCTCGATGTTCTCGCGCACGCTCAGGTCATCGATCAGGTTGAAGCTCTGGAACACAAAGCCGATGCGGCCGCGGCGCAGGGCGCTGAGCTGGCGCTCGTTCCAGCCGGTGACGTTCTGGCCCTCGAACCAGTACTCGCCGCTGCTCGGTGCGTCGAGCAGGCCCAGGATGGACAGCAGGCTCGATTTGCCGCAGCCCGAGGGCCCCGTGATGGCCAGGTATTCGCCGGCCTCGATCTGCAGGTCGATCTGGTTCAGAGCGGTGGTTTCGACCTCGCTGTTGCGGTGCAGCTTGCTGAGGTTTTTCAGTTGGATCATGGGGTGTTCCTTCCTCGTGGAGTGTTCTGTGCAAATGGGGTGGGGTCAGGTCTTGAGCTTGAGCAGCGGCGCGTCGCCGTAGGCGCGCACCTTGGAGACGATCACGCGCTCGCCGGGCTGCAGGCCGTCCAGCACCTCGATGCGGCCGGCCGCGCGGCGGCCCAGGCGCACCGGGCGGCGCTCGGCCGCCGTGCCCTCGGCGTTCAGCACATAGACCCAGGCGCCGCCGCTGTCGCCGTAGAAGGCGCCGTCGTCAATCAGGCGGGCGCGGCTGGGCTGGCCCAGCACGATGCGTGCATCCAGGCTCTGGCCGGCCTGCAGGGCCGGGGGCATGCCCTGGCTGAACTCCAGCTCGACGCCGAAGCGGCCCTCCTTCACCTGCGGCAGGCGCTGGCTGACGGTCAGGGGCCAGGTCTTGCCTGCGGCTTCCAGTGTGGCTTTCAAGCCTTTTTGCACGCGTGCCAGATAGAACTCATCGACATTGCCGGCCAGCTTGAAGCTGGCGATGTCATCGATGCGGCCGAGCCGGTCGCCCGGCTTGACGCTGCTGCCCACCTGCAGGCTGAAGCCGCTGAGCTGGCCGTCGCGCGGCGCCCGGGCCGAGAGGCCGGCGGCAGCCTGGCGCACCACGGCCAGGCCTTCGCTGAGGCCTTTGACCGCGCGCTCCATCTCGGCCACGGCCTGCTCGCGGGTGCGGATCTCGGCCGCGCCGTCCTCGCGCGCCTGGGCCAGCAGGCGCTGCTGCTGCTCGCGCTTGAGTTGCGCATCCTCCAGCACCGACTTGGAGACGAAACCCTGCGCCGCCAGGCTTTGCTGGCGGGCCAGGTCGTTCTCGGCCCGGGTCAGCTCATGCTGCAGGCTGCTGAGGTCGCGGCGCAGCATGCTTTGTGCATTGGCCAGGGCCGTGCGCTGCATGGCCAGGTTGGCCTGTTGCTGGGCCACCTCGGCCGAGCGCTGCAGTACTTCCTGCTCGCGCTGCGGGTTGGACAGGCGGTAGAGCAGGGCGCCGGCCTTGAGCATGTCGCCGTCGCGCACCAGCACGGCGTCGACGCGGCCGGCATCGGTCGCGTCCAGCAGCACCTGGTGGGCGGGCACGACCTGGGCGCGCAGGGTCAGCTCATCGCGGAACTCGCCCTCGGCCACGGTGGACAGGCTCAGCTCGGCCAGCGGCACCGACAGGCCGCGCGGCACGCTGAGGTAGAGCGCCGAGGCCACCGCCAGCGCAGCCAGGCTGAAGCCCCCCCAGCGCAGGGCGCGGGCGTACTTCTTCTTCGGCAAGGGTCGGTCCATGGCGGCGCCGGTGACCGGGGGCAGGCGGTGCAGATTCGCGTTGTTCATGCCCGCATCGTTTGCAAGGCGCGTGCCAGCATGGCTGGGCCTGATGGGTGGGGCCGGGGGGCAAGCGCTGTCCGGAAGCGGACGCCCGGGCGGCGCGGCGCCCGAGCAGCTGTCCGGAATCGGACAGGTGTGCGGCCCAGCGCGCTGCTAACCTCGCGCCATGGCGATTTTGATTCTGGACGACGACCCCGATGTGGCCCTGGCCGCGCGCTTGCTGCTGCAGCGCCGCTTCGGCCCGGTGCGTCTGCTGCAGCAGCCTGAGGAGCTGCTGCCGGCCCTGGATGCGGGCGATGTGGAGCTGCTGCTGCTGGACATGAACTTCCTGCCCGGCCGCACCGATGGGGCTCAGGGTTTGGAGCTGCTGCAGCGCGCGCTGGCCCACAGCCCCGAGCTGCCGGTGATCGTGATGACGGCGTATGCCGAAGTGAACCTGGCCGTGGCCGCGCTCAAGGCCGGGGCTTTCGATTTCGTCACCAAGCCCTGGGACAACGCCAAGCTCTGCGCCACCGTGGCCGCAGCCCTGGTCCGGCGCGCGCCGCAGGGCGGGGCCGGCCAGCCCTCGGCCCTGCTGGGCGAGGCGCCGGCCATGCGCGAGCTGCGCGCTTTGATCCAGAGCGTGGCGCCGACCGAGGCCAATGTGCTGGTGCTGGGCGAGATGGGCTCGGGCAAGGAGCTGGTGGCGCGCGAGATCCATGCCTGGAGCAAGCGCAGTGCTGAGATTTTTCTGGCGGTGGACCTGGGCGCGCTGTCGGAGACCACGCTCGAGAGCGAGCTCTTCGGCCACAAGCGCGGCAGCTTCACCGATGCGCGCCAGGAGCGCCCCGGCCGTTTTCAGGCGGCGGCCGGCGGCACGCTCTTCCTCGACGAGGTGGCCAATCTGCCCCTGGCCGGCCAGGCCAAGCTGCTGACCGTGCTGGAGCGGCGCGAGGTGACGCCGCTGGGCGCCGATCGGGCGCTGCCGGTGGATGTGCGCATCGTCAGCGCGACCAATCTCGATGAGGCGGCGCTGTTCGACCCGCAGCGCTTCCGCCCCGATTTGCTCTACCGCCTCAACACCATCGTGCTGCGCGTGCCGCCCCTGCGCGAGCGCCGCGAAGACATCCCGCTGCTCGCCCGCCATTACCTGGCCGCTTATGCCCAGCAGTACGGCAAACCGCAGCGTGATTGCAGCGCTGACGCTTGGCAGGCCTTGCAAGCGAACGACTGGCCGGGCAATGTGCGCGCGCTACGCCATGCCTGCGAGCGGGCGGTGATCCTGGGCCAAGGTGTGCAGTTGGAGGCGGCAGACTTTGGCTTGAGCGTCGCCACCATGCCCGGGCCGGCGGCTGCGGCGACGTCGAGCCCCGGCCCGAGTCTCAGCCTGCACGAGCGCGAGCGCGAGGCGCTCGATGAGGCGCTTCGCCAGGCCGAGGGCAATATCAGCCAGGCCGCACGCCTGCTGGGCCTGAGCCGCGCGGCCCTCTACCGGCGCATGGAAAAGCATGGGCTCTGAGCGTGCGTCGCTGTCGCCGGCACAGCTTCAGCAGCGGCGCAGCCAGCGTCTGCGCGGCCAGGTGCTGCTGGCCGCCTGCCTGCTGGCGCTGGGCGCCGCTGGCCTGGTCTGGCAGCAGGGCTC
>JAIXSD010000106.1 GCA_027484885.1 Rubrivivax sp. | reverse complement strand
CAGGCCCAGGTCTTGAATCCCATGCCGCTTGCCGAGGCGGGTGCGGATTCCCGCACGCCTGTCGCCGGTTTCTCGATCTCCTCGGGCCTGCGCCTGGCGGCCGATGGCGCCGAGCAGTGGCACAGCAATGCCGAGCAGCTGTCCAAGGTGTTCCCGGCCGCGCATCAGGAACGCATGCGCAAGGCCTATCTGCAGAGCAAGGATGTGTTTGTGCAGATCGAGCAGCGCCTGGGCTGGCCGCGCAACGATGTGGCCGGGGCGATGGCGGCGTTCATCGTCGGCAACTACATGGTGATGCGCGGCGTCGAGGTCAGCGATGCTCACACCCAAGCCTTGGCCGAGCAGCTGGCTGCCAAGCCGGAGATGTCGGCCCGCCTGGGCGCCCAGACGCCGCAAGCCCTGCGCAGCCTCTACGAGCAATGCGCCATGGTCGGCACCTTCATGGCCTTGGCCCAGCTGAGCCAGAAGACCACGCCTCAGCCCGCCACCCAGCAACAGCATCTGCGCGATGCCGCCCGTGCCAATCTGCAGTGGGTGCTGGGCCGTGACCCTGAGCGCCTGAGCCTGGGGCCGAACGGTTTGGTGTGGCAGTGAGTGTGGGGCGGGGCGACTCGTCAGCGCGCCGCTGAACTGCGGCGGTAGCGAAACGCAAAGCTGCCGCCGTTGCCGCACAGCGAATCGGCCGCGGCCTGAGCCGCCGCGTCGTTCGCGATCTCCAGCGAGCCATCGGCCTGGAGGCTGAGAGCGACCGGCATGGCGCCTGGCATGAGCAGCTGCAGCCGCTTGGGCAAGGTGGCGCTGGCGGGCAAGAGATGCGCCTCGCCGTGCCATTCGCAACTCCAGCGCGCGGTCTTGGGCTCGGCGGTCTGCATGCTGACGCGGTAACGCGTCGGTGCTGGCGCGTTGGCGTTCGCGGCGTCGTTCGCTGCGTTGGCTTGAGGTGTTGCCAACACCGGGTAAATGGCCAGGCTGCCCGTGCCGGGCAGCTCAAACACCCCGGCCCAGGACAGCGAGCTGCCGCCCTGCAGCTGGTTCAGGCGCTGCTGGTAGGCCTCAGTGATGCAGGCTGCATCTGCCGCACAGCGATCACGCGCCTTCAGCCAGGCCAACTGGTCCTGCTTGAGCGCGGCATGCTGTGGATGCTCCTGCAGGGCGCTGTTCATGGCTTTCCAGGCTTGCTGCTGCTGCCGGTCCAGCCGGCTCAGCTCGGCGCTGGCGCAGATGGCTTTCTCGCTGTCGTTGCCGGCTTTGAGGCAGTCAAAGGCTGGGCCTGAGGCTGCAGCCGCCCCAGCAGCTGCTCCTGCGGCCGAGGCCGGGAGCGCGGCTGCATGCGCGAGCAGCAGCAGACCGAGCGGTGACCCCCAGCGAAACAATCGGGCCGAGGTGGAGGCAGAAAGACGAGCGGCAGCGAGAGGCATGTGAAGGAAGGAGGAATGCAGCGATCGCAGGGGTCAAGGACGATGCGGCGCCGCCGGGAAAGGCGACAGCATCTGCAAGGCCTGCTTGCGCTCCTGCTCGAAGCGATGGCGCACGCCGGCCTGCACATCATCCGTGGATTTGGAGAAGTACTTCAGCACCGTCTTGCCCGACTTGTCCAGCTTCTCGGCGCCGCGCTCATCGTAAATGGCATTGATGATGTCGGCATCTTTGAGCTGGCTGACATCGCGTCCCGCCAGCGCCTTGGCGATGACCGAGGAACCCGAACCATGCTGCACCGCCACCGACCACACCACATCGCGCAGCGCTGCTGAGCGCTGCGACAGGTCCAGACCTTGCTCTGCTTTGAGCCTGGCCGCCAGCGGCTCGTAGTGGCGGCTGGCAATGAAGCTGTGTTGCAGGGCCGCGAAGCGCGGGTCGGCGGCCAAGGTCACCCAGGCCTTCTTGAACTCGGCCGTGCCCGCACGAGCGGCCTCCAGACCGCCTGCCGCGTTCAGCGCCTGATGCATCTCGGGCGCGTGGGTGGCCGCGTGGTCAAGGAACTTGGCCATGGTGCCGCGCTGGGTTTCGATCTGATATTTGCCGTAGGACCAGCCGCCGGTGTTGTCGTAGCCGATGGCCGCACTGCCGCGGCGACCGGATTCGTAGCGTGCGCTGAGCTTGCCCAGCTCGGCATCGGCGTCGACCTTGCCGCTGTTGTTGTTTGCCGCGGGTTGGTTGGCAGACGGCGCTGAGCTTGCCGCCGCCGAGGCAGCCGGGGCATCCAGCCGCGCCAGCAGGGACTTGACGGCTTCGACCAAGGGGTTGGCCAGCAGCAGCTTCTTGAGATCCACACCCCAGTGCTCGGCAATGCCGGGCAAGGTTTCTCCGGGCACCACGCGGTGCTCACGCTCCAGCCCCGGCGTGGCCACCGGGATGCGCAAGACTTGACCAACGCGCAGGCGGTCCGGGTCGCGGGGGCTGCTGCCCACTCGGCCGTCGGCCAGCTTCGGATCCATGCCGTTGGCTTGCATCAAAGCCTCGGCACTGATGCCGTGGTTCTTGGCAATGCGGCTGAGGGTGTCGCCGCTGTGTACGCGGTAGCTCGGGTTCGTGAGGTTCATGTCTGGGCTCCTTGGCCTTGGCGCTTGGGGCCGTGCCCCGATGCCATGCATTGGAGAAGAAGCGCGCTGCCGGCGAAAGACGGGACCGTCCGCAATCGTGCACGGAACTGTTGCCGCCGATTAGGGGCGTTACTAGCTGGGAGCGGCCCCGGCTATCGCGAGTCGGCGAGACGGGCTGCAATCGCGGCAATACGAGCTGGCTTCGGTCAGTGACACGCCAACACACACGCACACGCAAGAAGGGCCCATCACCATGAGCACCACCATTGACACCGCCCGCAGCGCAGCCAGTCCCGGCAGCGCCGCGTCGGCAACCGGTTCCGCCGGCGAGCTGCTGACCCTGGCCCGCGATCCTGCCAGCGGCCAGCTGGACACGCGGCGCCTGGCCGGCTGGGTGGCGCAGGCCAGCCAGCAGGACTTTGGCAAGGCCTCGGCCGCCCATGCCGCGATCGAGAACGAACTGGCCGGCCGCGATGCCGGCGAACTCGCGCGCTTCAACCAGGACGTGGTGGCCGCGGTCGCGGGCTTGGCCGAGGCCGCGCCGAACGGTCTTGCGGCCGCAGGCCAGGCCTGGGCCAGCGAGGGCCGGCGCTTGTTGGTCGACAACCCCATCCTGGTCAAGCAGTGGGTGTCCACCACCAGTGCCTGGACGGGAAAGAGTGGCTTCACCGATGGCCTGCGCGGGATGCTCGAGAGCCATGGCATCACCGTGGAGCGCCTGGCCAATCCGGTGCCGCCGGGCTCGCTCGGTAAGAGCTCCGGGGTTGCCGCCGCCCTCGCCAACAACCGCAACGGCGACCTGGCACGCGACGCGATTGCGGACCGCTGGCGTGCCCAGGGCTTGCAGGTGGGGATCGAGCAGCCGCGCCAGGGCGGTGCACGGGTGGTCGATGTGGTGGTGGATCGCCCGGCAGCGGATCCGCGCCAGAGTCAGCGTCTGGAGATCGAATCCAAGGTCGGCCGCAACAGCATGGACTCCGACCTGGCCCGCCAGGCCGCGCTGGACGGCCAAGCCCTGCGCGAGAACCGCATGCTGCGCGGAGCAGGGCGCCTGCTCGAGGGCGTGGGCAAGGTGGCGCGACCGGTTGGCCTGGTGATGGACGCCGTTGAGGTCGGCGGCGCCTTCCGCAAGGACGGCGACCGCGTCGGCGTCCACACCGGCCGCGCCGCCTCCGGCCTGGCCGGCGGGGCCGCTGGCGGCTGGGGCGGTGCTGTGGGCGGCGCGGCCCTGGGCACGGCCATCTTCCCCGGCGTGGGCACGGTGATCGGCGGGGTTGTCGGCGGCATCGCCGGCGCCGTGGTCGGCGACCAAGCCGGCCGCGGGCTTTTCGACAAACTCAAGTCCTGGTTCTGATGCTGCGACGCGCTTGCATCGCAGCCGGCTCCAGCACCGCGCACCCCATGGCATGATTCCTTTCATGTGGTCCTGGCTCACACGAAAAACCGAGCGTTCCGAAGGCCAGGCGCTGCTGCAGCGCCTGCGTGAGTGCTACCCCGTCTACGCCGCGCCCCATGCCTACAGGCGAGATGGGCAGTGGCTGAGCCTGGCTCAGGCTCAGGAGAACCTCGAGTATCTGCAGACTCAGCGCCCGACGCGGCTGCGCATCGTCAGCGACTTCCTGCACACCGAAGCCGGGGTGGACGTCGCAGCAGCCTTGGCGGGTGGAGATCCGAGCGCCTTGCTGGATGGCCTGCACCGCTGGAGCTTGCACACCTTTCCCGCGCTTCAGAAGGCCGAGCCCCAGCTGGCGCGTGACGAGGTCTGGTTGGCCAGCGATCGGCGTGGCCCGGAGATCGTGTATTCCCTGCTCATGGACCTGGCGCTGCTGCTGGGCGAGCTGATCCTGATCAGCCGCCCGGCGTTTCAATGGGCGCTGGATCTGGACGAGGGCAATCTGTTGGACGGCATGGACAGCGTGCGCCGGCCGGTGCTGCGGTTCCTGCCGACGCCAGGCGCTGCTGGTGATGCCTCAATGCCCCCGGTGCAGCTGGATGTCGAGGCCCTCGTCGTCCATCGCTACCGCGAGCCCGACAGCCCCAGCCTGCAGTGGATGAATGGCTGGGCCCAGCTGGTCCAGGACGCCCGCAGCGGGGCTTACGAACGCGTGTTTTAAGCCGCAGCGGCGCCCTGGCAAATCGTGGGGAGATCCGGCGCGAGCTCGCACCTGAAATGAAGGGGCTGCCCAGCGCCAAGTCTTTCGGGAGCGTCCATCCAAAATCCAAAGCCCGCTCCCCATCTCGGGGAGCGGGCCGCAAGGCCCACGGATGCCACCGATCAAGGCCGGCAGCCGCGGGGCCGGTGTGGAGGCTCAGGCCTGCCAGCGAGTCAGCGTCAGGTTCAAGCTCAGCTGGGCGCTCATGGCCCAGCCCTGCGGGTTGCCGGCTTCGTTGAAGTTGACCGTGCCACCGGTCCAGGCGCGGCCACCGCCGGCCACGCCGGTGTTGGTGCGCGAGCCTTCGCTGTCCTGGCCCAGCAGATTGCGCAGCAGGGCGCCGCTGAGGCTGATGCTGAGGATGCTGCTCATGGCCTGGAAGGCGCCCTGGAAGATCTGGGCCAGCTGCTGCAATTGCTGCTGTTGCTGGGCGGCAGCTGCGGCGGCTGCACCGCCTTTTTGCAGGTCGGTGCTGTTGATGTAGCTCTGGTTCACCTGCACCAGCTTGCCATTGCCGTCCACGGCGACAAAGCCCTTGCCGTTGGCGTTTTCGAGCAGCACATTGCCGTCGTCGGTGACGCCGTCCAGGGTCTGGCCCCAGCCCTTGGCTTCGTCGATCTTGAGGTCGCCGCGCTGGTTGGTGTCGATGCCGCTGATGCGCACGCCGTAGTCGCCGTTGGTGATGGTCAGCTTGCTGGGCAGGGTCATGTCGTTGCCGGCCGGCACAGTCTCGAAAGTCAGCTTGGTGCCGTCGTCGAGCTTGAAGGTGGTGGTGCCCCAGAAGTCAAAGGCATGCTGGCCATCGACGTTGACATGCGGGTCGCCCCAGACCACATAGTTCTCACCGGTCTTCTTGTTGGTGATCTCCACTCGGTTGGCATCGGCCGCGGTGATGCGGTAGTTGTCGTTCTCGAACACGGCCTGGCCGCCTTGCATCGAGGTGCTGGCGTGGCTGGGGTTGCTGCGGTCGACGGGGCCGCAGCCACCGAT
>JAIXSD010000549.1 GCA_027484885.1 Rubrivivax sp. | reverse complement strand
TGGGGCTCGCGCACGGCGGTCAGGTTGTAGACCTTGTTCCACTTGCTGATCATGGCCAGGTAGGCCAGCAGCTGGTGCAGCTGGGCGTCGCTGAGGTTCAGGCCCAGGGTTTGGGCGGCGTCGTGCAAGGGGGCAAAAAGGGCGTCGGAACTCATGCGGAGTGGTGGCTTTGCTGGGTCAGCGTGGAAAGCGTGGGAAGCGAGGCAAGAGGAATCAGCGGCACGCCGGCTTGCGCCAGCGCTTGCGAAACCTGGTCGCGCAAGGCCTCGGCGCTGAGGCCGCGGTCGGGCCAGGTGTGGTGGGCGTCGGGAACCAGCCAAGGTTTCAAACCCAGGGCCAGTGCACCGCGGGCGCTGGCCTCGATGCAGCAGTCGGATTGCAGGCCGATCAGGATGGGCTGGCTGCGCCCGGCCTCTTGCAGGCTTTGGGTCAGGCTCGTTTCCTCGAAGGCATTGGGCACTGTCTTGGTGAAACGAGGCTCGCTGGGTGCGGGGTCCAGGCGCGGGTCAATCTCGAAACCGGGGCCATCCATGGGGCCGCCGGGCTCGGAATGCTGAACCCAGAACACGGGCAGGCCCTGTGCCCGGGCCCAGTCCAGGGCGCTGCGGCAGGCCGCCAGCAAGGCCTCGCCATCCGGCATGGGCGGGCAGAGCCGGCCATCGAAGGCGCCGCACTGCACATCGATCACCAGCAGGGCGGCCTGCGCCAGATCGAGCCCTGGTTCGCACTTGCTCATGCGCCGACCTTGTCGTGGGCCTCACTGAAGCCCTTGAAGCGCTTCTTCTTGAGATGCACCAGCAGCAGGGAGATGGCGGCCGGAGTGACGCCCGAGACGCGCGAGGCCTGGCCCAGGGTTTCCGGCCGGTGGGTGTTGAGCTTCTGGCGGACTTCGAAGGACAGGGCCTGGATCTCGTTGTAGTCCAGTTCCGCGGGCAGGCGCAGGTTCTCCAGATTGGCCGCGCGGGCCACGTCTTCGACCTGTTTGTTGATGTAGCCGGCGTACTTGACGCTGGTTTCGATCTGCTCGATGACGGCATCGGCCATGGTCTTGCCCAGGTCAGCTGTCAGTGTTTCACGTGAAACAGCGGCTTCCGGCCGGGCGATGGCGGCCACTTCGGCCAGGGTGTCGTAGACCACGCCGGGGCGGCGCAGCAGGTCGATGAAGTTGTACTCGCGCTCCAACGCCTTGCCGACCAGGCGCTCGGCATCTGCCGCCGGCAGGATGCTGGGGTGCACCCAGGTTGATTTCAGCTTCTCTGTTTCACGTGAAACAGCGTCGCGCTTGCGGTTGAATGCGGTCCAGCGGATGTCGTCCACCAAGCCCAGCTGGCGGCCGATTTCGGTCAGGCGCATGTCGGCGTTGTCTTCGCGCAGCTGCAGGCGGAACTCGGCGCGGCTGGTGAACATGCGGTAGGGCTCGGTCACGCCCTTGGTGATCAGGTCGTCGACCAGCACGCCCAGATAGGCCTGGTCCCGGCCCGGCAACCAGGGGCCTTGGCCGCGCACTTGCAGGGCGGCGTTCAGGCCGGCGAACAGGCCTTGGGCCGCGGCTTCCTCGTAGCCGGTGGTGCCGTTGATCTGGCCGGCGAAGAACAGGCCGCCGATGTCGCGGGTTTCGAAGCTGGACTTCAGACCGCGTGGGTCGAAGTAGTCGTACTCGATGGCATAGCCCGGCCGCATGATGTGGGCGTTCTCCAGGCCCGGGATCGAGCGCACGGCGGCCAGCTGGATGTCGAAGGGCAGGGAGGTGGAGATGCCGTTGGGGTAGTACTCGTGGGTCGTCAGGCCCTCGGGTTCCAGAAAAATCTGGTGGCTGTCCTTGTCGGCAAATCGGTTGACCTTGTCCTCGATGCTGGGGCAGTAGCGCGGGCCCACGCCTTCGATCACGCCGGTGAACATGGGGCTGCGGTCAAAGCCGGAGCGGATGATGGCGTGCGTCGCCTCCGAGGTGTGGGTGATCCAGCAGGGCAGCTGGCGCGGGTGCTGCGCGGCGTCGCCGAGGAAGCTGAACACGGGCACGGGATCGAGGTCGCCGCCTTGTTCTTCGCACTTGGAAAAATCGATGCTGCGGCCGTCGATACGCGGCGGCGTGCCAGTCTTGAGCCGGCCTTGCGGCAGCTTCAGTTCTTTCAGCCGGGCCGAGAGGCTGATGGCCGGCGGGTCACCGGCGCGGCCGGCGCTGTAGTTTTCCAGGCCGACATGGATGCGGCCATCGAGGAAGGTGCCGGCGGTCAGCACCACGGCGCGGGCGCGGAACTGCAAACCCATCTGCGTGACAGCGCCGACCACGCGCTCGCCCTGGCCGTCGGATTCGACCAGCAGGTCATCCACGGCTTGCTGGAACAGCCAGAGGTTAGGCTGGTTCTCCAGACGGTGGCGGATGGCAGCTTTGTAGAGCACCCGGTCGGCCTGGGCGCGGGTGGCGCGCACGGCCGGGCCCTTGGAGCCATTGAGGATGCGGAACTGGATGCCGGATTCATCGGTCGCCGCGGCCATGGCGCCGCCCAAGGCGTCGACTTCCTTGACCAGATGGCCTTTGCCAATGCCGCCGATCGAGGGGTTGCAGCTCATCTGCCCCAGGGTCTCGATATTGTGGGTGAGCAGCAGAGTGGCGCAGCCCATGCGGGCGGCGGCCAGGGCGGCTTCGGTGCCGGCATGTCCGCCACCGACCACGATGACATCGAATTCCTTGGGGTATTGCATGGGGCTGGCTGCTTTCATAGTGGCCCGAAGGGCTGCGCATTTCTTACGCAGAGTCTTGGCTGATTCGGGCCCGTTTCCACAGCGCCAAAGCTGGCGCGGGCAAACCCGTGATTTTACGGATCGGCTGTGGATAAGTCACGGCCGCCGGCCCTCCCTGCGCCGACAATATCTCGATGAATTGCCGTCCCCATTGCGCCGCCTGCTGCATTGCGCCTTCGATCAGCTCGCCCATCCCGGGCATGCCCGTCATCAACGGGGTCAGCAAGCCGGCGGGTGTGCGCTGCATCCAGCTCGATGCGCAAGACCGCTGCCAGATCTTCGGTCACCCGGAACGCCCCGCCGTTTGTGGCTCGCTGCAGCCCAGCGAGCAGATGTGCGGCGAATCGCGCGAGCAGGCCATGCGCTGGTTGGGTTGGATGGAGCAAGCGACAGCGCCTTGACAGGCCCACGACCTAGACTGACTCGACGACACGGTTCCCCTAAAAACATCCACCGGAGACAAGAGCCATGAGCCAGGACCTGAACGACCTTCACGCCGCCCCCGATTCGCGGGCCCGCCGCCAGTTTCTGCTGCAGACCGGCCTGGCTGGCGCAGCCGCCGGCTTGGGCTTGCCGGCCTGGGCCGAGGCGGCGTGGCCCAGCCGTTCCGTGCGTCTGGTCGTGCCTTTTGCGCCGGGCGGCAGCTCGGAGATCGTCGCCCGCGCCACCGCCTTCGAGCTGGGCAAGACCTTGGGCCAGACCGTCTACGTGGAAAACAAACCCGGCGGCAGCGGCAATATCGCCATGGCCGAGGTGGCCCGCGCCGATGACCAACACACCCTGGTGTTGGGTCACATTGGCACCCTGGCGGTCAACCCCTTCATCTACGACAAGCTGCCCTACGACCCGGTCAAGGATTTCAAGCCCGTGACCCTGCTGGCCAAGGTGCCCAGCCTCTACGTGGTGCACCCCGATGTGCCGGCGCGCAACCTCAAGGAGTTTGTGGCCCTGGCGCGCAGCAAGCCGGGCCGCCTGAACTACGGTTCAGCCGGCAATGGCAGCGCCGGCCATCTGGCCATGGAGTATTTGAAGATGGCAGCCGAGCTCTTCATCGTCCATGTGCCTTACCGCGGCACCGGCCCGCAGCTGACCGATCTGCTGGCCGGCCGCCTCGATGCCGCTTCGGTCGGCGCGCCGGCCGTGCTGCAGTTCATCAAGGCCGGCAAATTGCGCTGCCTGGCCACCGGCTCCAAAGCTCGGCTGCCGCAGCTGCCCGAGGTGCCGACGGTGGCGGAGCAGGGCTTCCCCGGCTTTGAAATGACGCAGTGGTACGGCCTGTTGGCACCGGCCAATCTGGCGCCGGCCCATCTCGACCGCCTGGCCGCGGAATCGGCCAAGGCCATCCGCAGCAGCGCTTCCGCCGAGCGCCTGAGCGCCGATTCGGCCGAAGCCGTGGGCAACACGCCGGCTCAGTTCGCGGCCTTCATTGCCCAGGAGCAGCAGCGCTGGAAGCCGGTGCTGAACCGTGCCAAGGTCAAGCCGGATTGATCTGGGCCGACGCGGCGCCTGGCGTGCGGCGCAGCCGGCGTTGAGCGAACCAGGCTTTCAGGCGCGGGTGGCCCCAGTATTTGTCGAAGAAGTGATGCATGACCGTGTTGACGGCCGGCTCCACAAAGGTCACCGCGCCGGCCACGGCCACATTGCCGGTCAGCGCGTAGGTGACGCCAAACGAGGTGCCCAGATGGAGGACGCCGAAGCTCGCGGTTTTGGCCATGGTGCTCTCGCCTATTGATGCTTTGATTTCAATAGGCGAATGCTAAAGATACGGCCAAGTGCCGTCCATTTGGCAATCTCGATGGCGGCTATAGCCTGCGCGCTCAACCGGCCTGGTTGCTAGCCGGCGGCACGCTGCGCAGATCCTGCGCCACGCGCCCGCCGTGCAAGGCGATGATGCGCTGGGCTGAAGCGATGGTTTCGGGCCGGTGGGCGATGACGATGCGGCTCAGGTTGAGCGCGCGCAGCGAGGCGTTGAGCTGGCGCTCTTTCTCGACATCGAGCGCGCTCGTGGCCTCGTCCAGGAACAGGTAGTGCGGCCGTTTGTAGAGCGCGCGGGCCAGCAGCACGCGCTGCCTCTGCCCACCCGAAAGGCTGCTGCCCATATCGCCGACCAGGCTTTGATAGCCCATGGGCAGGGCGCTGATGTCCTCGTGCACACAGGCGATGCGGGCGCATTCCTGCACCCAGGCGGCCTCGGCTTCGGGGTCGAAGAAGCTGATGTTGTCGGCAATGCTGCCGGCGAACAGCTGGTCGTCCTGCATGACGGTGCCGATGCGCGCGCGCCAGGCGGCCAGGCCCAGCTGGGCCAGAGTGCGGCCGCCGACGCGGATCTCACCGCGCTGCGGGCTGTGGATGCCCAGCATCAGCTTGAGCAAGGTGGTCTTGCCACAGCCCGAGGGGCCGACGATGGCCACCGCCTCGCCGGGCTCGATGCGCAGGCTGCAGCCCTGGATCACCGGCGCCTCGCCTTCGGCGTAGGCAAAGCTCAGGTCCACCAGTTCGAGCGCTTCCGGAGAGCCGGCGCTCACTTTGGGCCCCGCGCTCAGCTCGGCCGGCTCGGCCGTGCTCAGCACGATGTCAGCCAGTCGCTCGCCCTGCAGGCGCAGCATGCTCAGCTCCACGCCCTTGTCGATCAGGCCGGCCACGCGCGCGCTGAACTGCTCTTTGTAGGCCAGAAAGGCGAACAACATGCCGACCGAGAGCTCCCGGTCCAGCACCAGCAGGGCGCCCAGCCAGACGATGGCCACACGCTCCAGGCCGAACAGCAGGCGCTGGCCCACGGCCATGCCCAGGTCCAGCCGCCGGGTGGCGATGCTGGCGTTCATCTGCTCGACCACCAGATTGGCAAAGGCAGCGCTGCGCTCGGCCTCGGCGTTGTAGAGCTTGATGGCCTGAGCGCCACGTAGCGATTCCAGGAAATGGCTGTTCTGCTTGGCCTCGAACACCAGGGCCTCTTCGCTGGCCTCGCGCAGCGGGCCGAAGTAAGCCCATCGCAGCAGGCCATAGCCCAGCACCGCCGTCAGCGCCACGGCGCTCAGCCGCGGTGAGTAGACGGCCATCATGGCCAGGGTCAGCAGCACCATGGCGCCGTCCAGCAGCGCCTCGGCAAAGCGGGTGGAGAGGGTGCGCTGGATCTGCTGCACGCTGGAAAAGCGCGACCAGATGTCGCCCAGATGGCGCTTCTCGAACCAGGCCAGGGGCAGGCGCAGCAGGTGGCCAAAGACCTGGGTCAGCCATTGCAGATTGAGCGAGGCCGAGAGCACCAGCACCGCCCAGGAGCGCAGGGCACTGATGGCCGTTTGCAGCAGCACCAGCAGGCCAAAGCCCAGGCCCAGGGTGACCAGCAGGTCGCGGTCGGCGCTGACCAGCACCCCGTCCACCACCCACTGCAGCAAAAAGGGCGAGAGCAGGGCCAACAGTTCCAGCGCCAGGGCCAGCAGCAGGATCTGACCCAGCGAGCGCTTGAGCCCGCTGATGCGGCCGAACAGCTGGCGCCAGCGCAGGCGCGGTGCCGGGGCCTGGGGGGTGAAGTCCGGGCCCGGGCGCAACTCCAAGGCCACGCCGGTGAAGTGGCGCGACAGTTCGGCCAGGGAGATCTGCCTGCGGCCATGGGCCGGGTCGTGGATCAGCGCTTGCTGGCCGCGCACCTCGACCAGGACCACGAAATGGTTGAAATCCCAGTGCAGGATGGCCGGCAGTTCCAGCCGCGCCAGATGCGCGGGCTCGGCGCGCAGGCCGCGCCCGGCCAGGCCCAGGGGCGCGGCCATGTGCAGCAGGTCGGCCATGGTCGCGCCCTTGAGTGAGAGCGAGAAGCGCCGGCGCAGCTCCGGCAAGTCCAGATGCAGGCCGCGCGCGCTGGCCACCATGGCCAGGCAGGCCAGGCCACATTCGGCCGCTTCCGTCTGCAGAATCACCGGCACCCGGCCGCGGCGACGCCAACTCAGGTGCAGCCGGGACAGCAGGCTGGATTCAGAAGCAGGGGCAGCAGGATCAGACACGTTGGGCCAAGCTCAGCAGGGGTTCGAAAATCCACTCGATCAGGCGGCGCCGCTCAAGCATGACATCGGCATCGAGCTGCATGCCGGCGGCCAGGGCTTGGGGCTGTCCGTAGGCGCTGACGGTTTGGTGGTCAAGGCTGACGGTGATGCGGTAGAGCGGCTCGCTGCCTGCGCCCTGGCTGAGCGCGGCCGGCAGATTGAGGGTGGCCAGCTCGGCCGGGGCTAGCGGCGTGCGCGAGACCTGAAGCACGCGCCCACTTTGCTGGCCGAACTTCTGGTACGGAAAGGCCTGGTAGCGCAGCTGCACCGCCTGCTGTGCCTGCAAGAAACCGACTGCGCTGGACGGCGCGAACAGCTGGGCCTGCATCTGCGTGCGCGCCGGCAGCAGCTGGGCGAGCGCCGCGCCGCCCTGGATGCTCTGGCCGGCCTCGGCCAGCAGGGTGGAGACGATGCCGTCGCTGGGTGCGCGCAGCACCAGGCGGCGCCGGCCCTCGGTCTCCAGGCCTTTTTCTTTCAGCTCGGCCAGGTCACGGGCGATTTCCGCCTGCAGCACCTCGCTGCGCAGCGGCAGCTCGCGCAACTGCGCCTCGGTCGCTTGCAGATCGCGCTGCAAGGCCTCGCCTTGGCGGGCCAGGGTCTGGGTTTGCGACTGCAGGCCGAGCAATTCCTCGCGCTTGCTTTGCAGCTGGGCGGGCGAGATGAAGTTGTTGCGGGCCAGGTTTTCTTGCCGTTCCAGCGCTTCGCGCGCCAGGGCCAGGCGCTCGCCGTGCAGTTGGCGCTCGACCTGCAGCTGGGCTTGTTCGCGCAGCAGGCCGGCGCGTTTTTGCGTCAGGGTCTGCAGCTGGGTGCGCACCAGGGCCAGCTGCTGGCTGGCCGTACCTTGCAGGCTCAGCTGACGGCTTTGCAGGGTCTGGGCGATGCCTTCGATGGTTTGGCTGGCGCTGTCCAGGGCCAGCACGAACAGCACATCGCCGGCCTTGACGACCTGGCCTTCGCCGACCTCGCGGCTCAGCACGGTGGCAGATTGAGGTGCCTGAATGCGCAGCACGCCGCGGTCCGGCACCAGATAGCCGCTGACCCGGGCCTTGCGGGTGTATTCCGCCGTGCAGAGAAACGCGAGCACCAAAGCAACACTGCCCACGGCAACCGCCGTGAGCAGTGTGAGAGACAGCGGTGGCAGGGCTTGCACCCTGCCCAAGCCGCTGTGCTGCTGGCCTTGCAAGGCCTCGCGGCGGAACAGCATGTGTGGCGAAGACCGGTCTTTGCTACCTTCTTGCCCGTCAGGGCCCGCTCGGTTCAGG
>JAIXSD010000563.1 GCA_027484885.1 Rubrivivax sp. | reverse complement strand
CTGAGCGAAGCGGCATCGCCGGGCACGGCCAGGTAGCGCACGCCGTCGTCGAGGTTGCGGGTGCTGGTCCAGCGGGCATTCATCCAGAAGCGCGTGTCCAGGGTGTAGCTGCCACCCAGGGACCAGCCCTTGTAATTGGTGCCGCCGAGGTGCCAGGTGGTGTCGGTGAAACCGTCGACCCAGGCATCGCGCTCGACAAAACGGAAGGCAGCAAAGGCCTGCCAGTCCCCCCGTTTGGCAAGGGCTGCGCGGCCGATCTGGGCCTTGGCCTGCAGGGCCTGGGTCTTGGCCAGCAGGCTGCTCGGCTTGTCGCGCGAGTCGCTGAGAGCGACGCCGGCGCGGGCCTGGATGTCCGAGAGCTTGAAGCCGGTGTTCTTGATCCAGTCCATGCTAAGCGCCAAGCGGGTGGAGGCGAAGTTCTCCACCGTCAGGCCGGCCGTCAGATTGATGGGGCGGAACTTGGAGGCCAAGCCCCAGGTCGGCGCGGCCACGCTGGTCGGGTCGTTCAGATTGATCAAGGTGTTGCCCTTGAGGCGAACCGAGCTCGGGTACTGCGAGCTGAAGTAGGCGCCGGTGCCGGCGCGCGGGCCGCTGGGCGGTGGGCTGCTTTCGCGCTGGCCTTCGATGTGGCGGAACTCATAGGCCGTCAGACCCAGCTTGAGCTGCGCCCCGCCGCCCAGCGAGAAATCGCCGCCGATCTGGCCGCCGAACAGCCATTTGTCGCGCGAGCTGCCGCTGAACTCTTCCAGCGGGAAAGCGCCCAGGCTGGCGAAGACCGAGCGCTGCGGCGCAAAGCTGTGCTTGAGCTGGGCGGCCACGCCGTCGAAGGCCATGTCCTCGGGCCAACTCAGGTCGCTGCTGTAAAAGGGGTTGGGCATGCGGCCGAAGTCGGCGGCCAGCTTGTGCTGGAACCACTCGGGCTGCCAGCGCAGCCAGGCGCGGTCCAGGCCCAGGGCATAACGGTTGAATTGATTGCCCAGGGTCTGCGAGGTCGAGGTGGGGCCGCTGCTGCTGCCGCCGCTGCTCAGGCGCAGGCCGCTCTGTACCTGGTCGCTGAGCTTGGCGTCCACCTCCAGTCGGGCCCGCAAGGTCATGCGCTGGCGGTCCACCGTGGTGTTGCTCAGGTCCGGCGCCCAGGCCGGTGAGCTGGTCTGGGCGCGGAAGATTTCGGCGGGCACATTGCTGTCGGCCATGTACTCGTTCTGCGCCCGCGCGCGCACATCGCCGCCAACCCGCACGCGGCCCAGCCACTCAGGCAAGGCGTCGGGCTGACCCCAGCGCTCGCTGCGCGCCTGGGCCAGCACTTCGGTCTTGATCTCTTCGCGCATCTGCAGGCGCGTGCTTTCGGGCACATAGGGGATGCGCAGGACCTTGGCCGCCTCGGGCGCTCCGCCCGCTGCTGCGGCCGTGGCCACGGGTGCTGCGTTGACCGCCTGCGCACCAGCCTGCTCGGCCTGACGCTTGATCGCATCGGCACGTTCGCGGGTCAGCAGGCCCTGGCTGACCAGGGCGTCGATCAGGGCCAGGGTGGTGGCACGCAGCTGGGCCAGCTGCTGCGCTTCCGACGAAGCCAGCACCGGCGGCGCCGTTTGGGCCTGTGCGGCAGGCAGGGCCAGCACTGCGGCCAGCAGGCTGGCGCTCAAGCCCGCGGGGCCGGGGAAACGAAGTGAGGAGGAAGACATGGTGGGGCTGCTGATAGACATCTTGGGGTGGAAGCTCAGGCGAGCGGGCGCACGCTGAGCCTGAATCGCATCGGTTGGGCCAGCGCGGTGGCGGGTGGCGGCGGCAGCTTGAACTGGCGCGAGGTTTCGTCGAGCGCGGCACGCAAGGCCAGGTCGCCCGCGCTGTCGCCGCTGGCTTGCAGCTCGAAGCGCTGGATGGCGCCGTCCTGGGCCAGCCAGATCGAGAAGGTGGCGGTCAGCTGCTCGGCCTCGGACTTGAGCCGGCGCTCGATCTCGTCGCGCAGCAGCTGGCGCGCCGTGTTGGCGTAAAAGCGTTCTTGCGCGCGGTCGGATTGGGTGCCACTGCCGGCCGCGGGGCTGCCCGTGTTGGGCGCGCCGCCGGCGTAGTCCTTGCTGACGGCGCCGGCGCCAAAGGCGCTGGGGCCATCGCCGGCTGCGCCTTCCATCTTCAGCGGCTCGTTGGCGGCCTTGGGCGCCTCGGCCTGCTTCAGCGGCTCTTCGCGCGGCGCCTGCTTGCTTTCATCCTTGGGAGGCTCGGGCTTTTTTTCGTCCTTGGGTGGCGGCGGTGGCGGCGGCGGGGTGTTGGGCAGGATGGAGATCTTGGCCATCTGGCGCTGCGGCTTGTGGTCCTCGCTTTTCAGCGACTTCACCACCACGATGGTCACCCCCACCACGGCCAGCAGGCCGAGGGCAATCAGGCCGCGAATCAGCCAGGCCCGGCCGGGCTTGTCATCGAGATGGTCTTCGGCGAGTCCGCTCATGGCTGGCTTCCTTTCTTGCTCAGTTACCGATGCGGGCCGTGACCAGGCCCATATTGACCTGCAGCTTGTTGCACAGGTCCACGACCGCGACCACATGCGCATACTGCGAACGCGCATCGCCCTTGATGGCCACCGACATCTGCGCGTCGCGCGCCTTGGCCTGCAGCAGGCCTTGCTCCAGCTCGTCTTCGCTGACGCTGGCGCCGTTCATCAGGAGCCGGCCTTCCGGCGTGATCTGCACGATCACCAGCTCGTGCTTCTCGATGCTGGGCTTGTTGCTGGGCTTGGGCATGCTGATGTTCAGGCCTTGCACCGAGGCGGTGGTCATCAGGATGAAGACCACCAGCAGCACATAGGCCAGGTCCAGCATGGGCGTGACGTTGATGGTGTCGTAAGGTTTGACGTCGTTCTGAACTTGCATCTCGTGTGCTCCTGGACTTCAGCCGGCGCTGCGTTTGGTGACGAGGCCGATCTCGGTGATGTCCAGCTTCTTGGCAATCTCCAGCACCTCCATCACCCGTTCGTACTGCGCCGCGGCGTCGGCCTTGAGTACCACCGGCAGGGCCGGGTTGGCGCTCTTGTACTGGGCCAGGCTGCTGCTGAGCTGCTCCATGCTGACCGGGAAGGCATCCAGGTAGACGGCACCGTCGGCGGTGATGGTGATGGCGCGCGTTTGCGGCTTGGCCAGGTTGTTGGCCGCCTGCGTCTGCGGCGAGTTGACCCGCACGCCCTGCACCGAGGCAGTGGTCAGGATGATGAAGGTCACCAGCAACACATAGGCCAGATCCAGCATCGGCGTGATGTTGATGTCGTCGTAGGGCTGGTTGTCGTTTTTGACGTCGGCGGCCATGGCTCAGTCTCCTGACCTCAGGTTTCAGCGGGCACCGTAGAGCTCAGCCGCGCGGGTGATGAACTCGTCGATGAAGATCTGCATGTCCGAACTGGTGTTCTTGATGCGAGAGGCCAGGTAGTTGTAGGAGAACAGCGAGGGGATGGCCACACCCAGACCCGCCACCGTGGCCAGCAGGGCCGAGGCGATGCCGGGCGCGATGGCATTGACGTTGACGTCGCCGGCCTGGGCAATCGCGGCGAAGGTGATCATCACGCCGGCCACCGTGCCCAGCAGGCCCAGGAAGGGGCCGCCCGAGATGGCGATGGTCAGCAGCACCATGCCGCCGTTCAGGCGTGCGTTCTCGCGCACATAGTCGGCGTCGACCGAGGCCTTGACCGCGTCCATAGACGCGCCGCTCAGCGGCGCCGCACCTTCCTGGCCGGCCTTGCGCTTGGCCAGCTCCCGCACACCGGCCTGGTAGAGCCGGAACAGGGGCGAATCGGCATGCGCGCCGCCTTGCTCCAGATGCAGCAGGTTGTCGGTGGCATCGCGGAAGCGCTTGAGGAAGACGCGGTTGGCCTGGTCAATGCGGCCGACCAGCAGGCCCTTGGCAATCGAGATCCAGGCGGCCACGACCAGCATCAGGGCGCAGATCACGATCACCACCCAGGCGTCCACCGTCAGGTTCTTGATCAGGATGCCCATATAGCCGTGGCTCTCGCCCTCGGCAGCTGCTGCATCCTCACGCTGGGCGCTGAGCAGCTTGCCCTGGGCGCCCTGAGCACCGGCACTGATGGCCAGCCAGGCATTGCTGCGCGCGCTGGCCGAGATTTGCAGCTCATCGGCCAGGCCGCGGGCGCCGTCGCCCAGGCTCAGCGTGCTGCCCAGGCTGGGCACGGCGGAGGCCGACGCCTCCGCGACCACCGCACCGTCCAGAAGCAGGGCGGCTTTGCCTGCGCCTACGCGCAGGCCCAGCTGGGTCCAGCGGCCCACCGTCAGCTCGCCACCGCGCAGCTCGCTGCCGCCGACAGAGGCGCGCAGCTGTCCGGCCTGCACCGAGAGTTTCAGACCGCCCCATTGCAGCAACTGGGCCGAGGCCACATCGTCCAGCTTGACCCAGAAGCTCAGGCTCAGCTGCGCGGCGTCCTGCAGCGGCTTGTCCGCCACCGGCAGCAGCACTGCACGCCCTTCGAGCTTGAGGCTGGCGGCCAGCAGGCCATTGGGCTCCACCACCACGAGTCCAGCCTCGCGGCCCGGGCTGCCCAGGTGATCGGCGCCGGGTTTGGCGCTGTCGCTGAAATGGAAGGCCGACACCAGGGCAGCATCAAAGCCACCAGCCGGGCTGGCCTCGGCGGCTGCGACCTTGCTGTTGCCGGCGTAGACGTAGAACTGGTTCTTGTCGCTGGCCGGCAGCACGCTGGGCAGCTGCACCCAGAGCACGGCCAGCTCGTTGACGCTGTCAAAGCGCTCGAGGCTGAACTTCAGCGGCGTCTTGTCGTCGGCGGCCAGCACGCGCAGGTCCGAGCCGTCTTCCTTGGCCG
>JAIXSD010000302.1 GCA_027484885.1 Rubrivivax sp. | reverse complement strand
GGATCCTCACGTACAGGAAGTACGTTCCGGTCCTTCAGCTCCGGCCGCCTAGCCTGCCGAGCGCTCGCGACGAAAACCGGGCTCTGTGAACACGCGGCTTTGACCCAAGTCAAAGCTCCGCCACACGACCCGGGCCGATTGATCCGGATCATTTGAGGCGCACCAGCCCGGCGCGAAGCTACGCCCATGCCATCACCTGTTCCCTGGCGAACGGTGAGGTTCAGCGGATTCCTGAGGGATCCGCTGCCACCCCTGACATGAAAGCGAGCTTTGACATGACCACGCCCCAAGTGAACCGCCCCATCGATCCCTCCTTCCGCGCCTACCTGCTGGGCGGCGGCATCGGCTCCATGGCCGCAGCGGCCTTCATGATCCGCGATGCCGGCGTGCCCGGCGCGCAGATCCACATCCTCGAGGCTTTGCAGCTGATGGGCGGCAGCCTGGACGGCGCCGGCGATGCCGAGCGCGGCTACTCGCTGCGCGGCGGCCGCATGCTGACCACCGACAACTACGAGTGCACCTGGGACCTGTTCAAGTCCATCCCCTCGCTGGAACACCCGGGCCAGAGCGTGCTCGGCGAAACCCTGGATTTCAACGAGAAGTACAAGGCTCACTCGCAAGCCCGCCTGGTCAACCGCCAGCGCGCCAAGGTGCCGGTCGAGTCCATGGGTTTCTCCATGCACGACCGCCTGGAGCTGCTCAAGCTCTCCAATGCCAGCGAAGAGGAGCTGGGCAGCAGCACCATCACCGACTGGCTGTCGCCGGCCTTTTTCGAGACCGAGTTCTGGTTCATGTGGGCCACCACCTTTGCCTTCCAGCCCTGGCACAGTGCCGTCGAGTTCAAGCGCTATCTGCATCGCTTCATGATGGAGTTCTCGCGCATCGAGACCCTGGGCGGCGTCAAGCGCACGGTCTACAACCAGTACGACTCGTTTGTGCGGCCGCTGCAGGCCTGGCTGCGCGAGCAGGGCGTGAACTTTGTGATGGACTGTCAGGTCACCGACCTGGAGCATGTCGAGACCGAGGGCCAGTTCCAGGTCACTGCCATCCGCTGCCAGCGCGCCGGCCAGGCCGAGCGCATCGCGCTGGGCCCGCAGGACCTGGTGTTCTTCCAGAACGGCTCCATGACCGACGCCTCCAGCCTGGGCTCCATGCACAGCGCGCCGCCGAAGCTGAGCAAGCAGGACAGCCAGGGCTGGGCCTTGTGGGAAAAGCTGGCCCAGGGCCGGCCCGAGTTCGGCAATCCGGCGGCCTTCAACAGCAGCATCGCCGAGTCCATGTGGGAGTCCTTCACCGTCACGCTCAAGGACGCGGCCTTCTTCGACAAGATGCGTGCCTTCAGCGGCAACGAGCCGGGCACCGGCGGCCTGGTGACCTTCAAGGATTCGAACTGGCTGATGTCCATCGTGCTGGCCCACCAGCCGCACTTTGCCAATCAGCCGGCCGATGTGCAGGTGTTCTGGGGTTATGCCTTGTTCCCTGATCGCGTCGGTGATTTCGTGGCCAAGCCCATGTCCGAGTGCACGGGCGAAGAGATTCTGCGCGAGCTCTGCGGCCATCTGCGCTTCGATCTCGATGCTGTGGCCCAGGCCAACTGCATCCCCTGCCGCATGCCCTACATCACCAGCATGTTCATGCCGCGCGCGCTCAGCGACCGCCCGCTGCCGGTGCCCAAGAACTCGCGCAATCTGGCCTTTGTCAGCCAGTTCGTCGAGATCCCGGACGATGTGGTCTTCACCGTCGAGTACTCGGTGCGCGCCGCGCAGATGGCTGTCTACCAGCTGCTGAATGTGCAGCGCCCGGTGCCGCCCATCCTGCGCCACGACCATTCGCTCAAGGTGCAGCTGGACGCCTTGGTCAAGGCGCTGAAGTGAGCGCCGGGCGCCGCGAAGCCGGTCAGCGCGTCTGCTAGGCCTTGAGGCCTCAGGCCTCAGGGCGTGGCGCTGCCGAGGTGCAGGCCTTGCGCGTCGATGCGGATCTGCTCGGCCGGCACTTTGAGCGCGGCCTCCAGGCTGGCGCGCGCGGCGGCGCGGTAGTTCTGCTCGGCCGCCGGCTGGGGCTGTTTCAGAAACGCCAGCCGGGCCACGGCCATGAAGGTGCCTTGCATGGCGCTCTGTTCGTAGAGCTTGCGCTTGGCGGCGCCGCTCATGGCACTGAAGCCGGGGTTGCGTGGCAGGGCTTCGCGCAGCTGGGCGGCCAGGCGCACAAAGCTGGCATCGGACACCTCGACCTGGTTCAGCGCCATGTAGTTGCCGGCGATGAAGGCGGCCAGGCCATTGGCGACATCGTTTTCCGGCAGGCCCAGCTTGCGCTCAAGCTGCAGGTAGCCTTCGAAAGCCTGGCCGTAGGCCTGCGCCAGCGCCTCGCGCTGCGCAGGCGGCACCAGGGCGGCCAGCTCACGCGCATGGGCTTGCACCCGTGCCGGCTCGGCCGCCAGCGTGGCGGCGCCACCCGGGCTGGCGCTGCTGTTCTTGCTTGCGCTGGTCTTGCTGGCGCTGCTGTTGCCGCCGCTGCCTGATTGGCCCGAGAAGGGCACGGCCGAAGAGCCCGGGAAGAGCGGGAAGATCAGGCCCTGGTACATCGGCGGCGGGGGCGGCGGAATGTCAAAGGCTGAGGCTGGTTGGCCTGCGCCGGCCAGCAACAGCAAGCCGCCGAGCGCCAGGCGCATGCGACGCCCTGCCCTCAGTCCTGCCTGGATGGCTTCAGTCCCTGGATGTGTGTGCATCTCAAACTCCCGATAGTGCCGCGCCAGGCGGCCTGCCAAACTGGCCCGCAGTCTAGTGGCAGGCTGCGCCGAAACGGCGACTCGACCTAACAGTTTTGTTACCGGACACGTCAGAACCTCGGGATGGACAAGTCGGGCTTGTCTGCGCTTGTGGGTTGGCGCGGACGGCGCTGCAGCCCGAGGTGACAGCTGGGGTGGCTCGCTCCACAATGTGCTGGAATCTCTTGGTTTTGAGCGCCTGCCCCCGCCTCCCCCCTCATGCCTGCCGCCCCCGCCGCCCCATGGACCGCCGTCGTGTTTTGCTGAGCTTGGCTGCGCCTGCCCTGGGTGCTAGTCCGCTCAGGGCCAGCCCGCGTCAGATCAGCTACCCGGTGTTTGGTGGCCTGGACGATCCGTTTCGGCAGTACTGCATCGAGGTGCTGAAGCTGGCGATTGCGCACTGCGGCGTCAGCTACAGCCTGCTGGCGGTTCCCCAACCGGTGGGTCAGGAGCGCGCGATCCGGGCGCTGGCGGCAGGGCAGGGGTCCTTGAACCTGCTGTGGAGCATGACCAGCGATGCGCGTGAGCGCGACTTGCTGCCGCTGCGCATCCCGCTGGATCGCGGCTTGATGGGCTGGCGTTTGTTGCTGGTGCGCAAGCAGGATCAGGCTCGTTTCGCCCGTGTGCGCCAACTCGACGGCTTGCGCGGCGTGGTGGCAGGGCAGATGCATGACTGGCCCGACACGCAAATCCTCCGGGCCAATGGCTTGCAAGTGGGCACCGGCAGCAGCTACGAGAACCTGTTCGCCATGCTGCAGCGCGGCCGTACCGATTTTTTCCCGCGCTCCGTGCTGGAAATCGAGGACGACCTCAGGCGCTTCGGCGGCCCCTACCAGCTCGCGATCGCCCCGGGGCTGATGCTGCGCTATCCGACCGCGTTCTATTTCTTTGTCAGCCCGCGTGAACCGGGGCTGGCCGAGGATCTCAGCCGCGGCTTGGAGCGCATCGTCAGCGAGGGGCTTTGGCAAGCGCTGTTTGCTCAGCACATGCGCCCCCAGTTCAAGCGCCTGGCGCTGCACGAACGCCTGGTGCTGAACCTGCACAACCCCTTGCTGCCGACCGCCACGCCCTTGCGCCGGGCTGAGTTGTGGGAAGAACCCGGCCGCATGAGTGGGTGAG
>JAIXSD010000004.1 GCA_027484885.1 Rubrivivax sp. | reverse complement strand
GAGCAGGTGGCTTCGCTGCTGCTGGTGGTGTTCTCGGTGGGCATTGGCGTGGGTTCGCTGCTGTGCGAGCTGTTCTCGCGCCGCCATGTGGAGATCGGCCTGGTGCCGGTGGGCGCCATCGGCATGAGTGTGTTTGCCATCGATCTTTACTTCGCTTCGCGTGCCCTGCCGGCACCTGCTGCAGCGTTGAGCCTGGGTGACTTTCTGGCCCAGGCCACGCATTGGCGCGTGCTGGCGGACCTGTGCCTGCTGGCCCTGTTCGCCGGCCTGTACAGCGTGCCCATGTATGCGCTGATCCAGCTGCGTGCCCAACCCACCCACCGCGCCCGCATCATCGCGGCCAACAACATCCTCAACGCGATCTTCATGATCGCCAGCTCGCTGCTGGCTGGTGCCTTGTTGGGCGCGGGTTTCAGCATCCCCGAGCTCTTCCTGGCCGTGGGCCTGGCCAATGCGGTGGTGGCGTTTTACATCTTCATGCTGGTGCCCGAGTACCTGCTGCGCTTCGTGGCCTTTGTGGCCTCACGCCTGGTCTACCGCTTCCGTGTGCGCGGCGACGAGCACATCCCGGCGCGCGGCCCGGCCCTGCTGGTCTGCAACCATGTGTCATTTGTCGATGCGGTGCTGCTGATGGCGGCCAGCCCGCGGCCGATCCGCTTTTTGATGGACCACCGCATCTTCCGCATCCCGGTGCTGGGCTGGTTGTTCCGCCTGGCCAAGGCCATCCCCGTGGCGCCGCAAAAGGACGACCCCGTCACCTACGAGCGTGCCTTCGAGCTGGCGCGCGAGGTGCTGGACGAGGGCGAGCTGCTCTGCATCTTCCCCGAGGGCGGCATCACCCGCGACGGCACGCTGCAGCCCTTCAAGGGCGGGCTGATGAAGGTCCTCGAAGGGCGCGAGCAAGTGCCGGTGGTGCCGCTGGCGCTGCAGAACCTCTGGGGCTCTTTCTTCTCGCGCGTGGAGCAGGGCCAGGCCATGGTGCGGCCCTTCCGCCGGGGGCTGTTCAGCCGCGTTGGCCTGCTGGCCGGGGCGCCGCTGGCGGCCCAGGCGGTGAGCCCCGAGCTCTTGCGGGATCGGGTCAGCGGCTTGCTGGCTTCGTGAGCGCCTCGGGCCGCAGCGTGTGCCAGGGCTGGCGCCAGTTGGGCTTGCGGTAGCCCGGCTCGCTGGCCCAGCCACGCCGCTCCACCAACCAGCCGCCATCGGCGCTTGGTTTGAAGAGCCAGAACAGGCGCTGGCCCTGGAGATTGAGCACGCTGACGCCTTCGGTCTGTTCGATGGGGTCCAGCATCAGCTCGGCCTGCAGCACTTGGGTGCCCACGCGCAGCTGGCCCTCGGGCTCAAAACACCAGCGCTGCGCCCGCTCATCGGCAAAGCAGCCCTGGAAGATGGCTTTGAAGTAGGCCGGCTGTGCGCTCTGGCCCGGGCCGGCCACCCATTGGTACCAGCCCTGTTTGCCGCTTTGCGGATCGCGCAGCTGCAGCAGGCGCAGGGCTGCAGGGCCCTGACCTTGCTGGCGCGCTTCGCCCACGCAGGGCAGGGGCACCATGCCCTTGGGGTCGGCCTCCGGATGGTCGTCACGCGCCTCAGCACCCTCGTGCCAGTTCCAACCCAGCCGCACCTTGCGGCCATCGGCGCTGATGTTCAGCTCGGAGTAGGGGGCGGCCGAATCCAGCGGGCCCTTGCGGAACCACTGTCGGCTTTGCACGGCCTTGGTGAAAAAGCCTTGCTCGACCCAGGTGCCGGCCCAGGCTTGCAGTTGTTCGCTGCTGGCATGGCAGTTGAAGCCGACCGGCTCGGCTGCGGCCTGCGCCTCACACCCGCTGGCGTTCAGGCTCAGCGTAGCGAGCAGGCCGGCCCTGGCGAGCGCGAGGCGTGGCCTCATACCGTCATGCCGCCCGAGACCTCGATCACCGCGCCGTTGATGTAGCTGGCGTCCTCACTGGCCAGGAAGGCGTAGACGCTGGCGATCTCCTCGGGCTTGCCCAGGCGCTTGAGCGGCACATGGGCCTGCATCTCGGTGATCACCTTCTCGGGGATGGTGGCCAGGATGGGTGTCTCGATGAAGCCCGGCGCCACCGCGTTGACGCGCACGCCCTTGGGGCCCAGCTCGCGCGACCAGGTCTTGGTGAAACCGATCACGCCGAACTTGGCCGCCGCGTAATTGGTCTGGCCGAAATTGCCGTAAATGCCCACCACCGAGCTGGCATTGAGGATGACCCCGGCGCCTTGCGCCACCATGGTGTCAGCCACCGCTTGTGCGCAGTGGAAGACGCCGCGCAGGTTCACATCGATCACTTGGTCGAACTGCTCCAGGCTCATCTTCTGCAGCCGCGCATCGCGGGTGATGCCTGCGTTGTTGACCAGCACATCGATGCGGCCATACCGCGCCAGCACCTCGGCCACCACCGCATCGACCTGGGCGCGGTCGGTGACATTGAGCACCAGGCCCAGGCTCTCAGCGCCGAGCGCGCGGCATTGCGCCGCGGCGGCATCCACCGCCTCGGGCTTGATGTCCCCGCAGATGACGATGGCGCCCTCCTGGGCAAAACGCAGGCCGGTGGCCAGGCCGATGCCTTGGGCTGCGCCGGTGATGAGACAAACCTTGTTTTTCAGCTTCATGGTGAACGTGGGGCCGCTGTGGGGTACAGATGAAGGAAGAGGGGATGATGAAACAGGATGAAACGGTATGCGGCGCACAGTCTAGAGCCCGGCCGCGCCACGGGCTGCCGCTAACATCGCCTGATCTTTGCTTTCTTTGCGGACGGTGCTTCATGCAAGCCTTCAAGTCTCGATTTGTGTCTCAGTTTGTGCCTCAGTTTCTGAACCGCGCGGCCCTCTCGGCCGCTCTGGCTGTGTCGGCGGCCGCCAGCCTGGCGCCCGCGCAGGCGGCCGGCTTGTCGGCCTCCTCGGCGTCGGAGAGCATCGGCACCTCGATCGGCAGCTTGTCCACCTCGCTGCAGCAGTCCAGTGCCAGCTTCACCGGCGACAAGCGCGTGGCCGCCGGCGAGTACCGGCTGATCGAGCTGGCCGCGGCCCCCGGCCGACCCGGCCAGCTGCGCCTGACCCTGCAGGCCAAGGCCGAAACCACCGGGGCTGCAGCCGAGACACCCGCCGACACCTTCTATCTCTTCCTGCCTCAGGCCGCGCTGAACGCCTCACGCCTGCAGGCCGGCGACTGGATCCAGGCCCGCGCCAAGCCCTACGGCCTGGAGTTTGCTGAGGCGCGCAGCCAGCAGGCCTTCTTCCTGGTGTTGGACGACGAGATCTACCGCGAGCTGCCCTCGCGGCCTCTGAGTCTCTGATCTCCGCTGGTCGCCCCATGGCTCTCCTGCGCCGCGCCCTGCGCGTGGCTGCTTGGGTATTGGGTTTGAGCGCGGTGGGCGGCGCCTGCCAGGCCGATGTGCTGCGCTACTGCGCTGGCAACCAGGCCATGAGCGTGGCGCAGCAGGACCGCCTGCTGCGCTTCAGCGCCGTGGTCAAGCAGCAGCTGGAAGCCTCGGGCCAGGCCCTGGCCCTGGTGGCGCGTGCCGGCCTGGACTTGCAGCGCTTTGGCCTGCGCTACTCGCACGCCGGTATCAGCCTGCGCGACAGCCCCAACACGCCCTGGTCAGTGCGCCAGCTCTATTTCGCCTGCGATGAGGGGCGGCCGCGCCTCTTCGATCAAGGTTTGGCGGGCTTTCTGCTGGGTTCGCTGACGCCGGATCTGAGCGTCATTTCGCTGCTCCTGCTGCCGCCCGAGGCCGAGCAGGCCGTGCTGGCCTGGGCCGGTGATGAAGGACGGGCCCTGCAGCTGCTGGCGCCGCGCTACAGCGCCAATGCCTATGCCTTTGGCCTCGACTACCAGAATTGCAATCAATGGCTGGTGGAGCTGCTGGCCACCAGCTGGGGCGGCCTCAAGCCCGCGTTTGACGCGGTGCCGGGGCGTTATGAGCCCAGCTTGCGCGCCCAGGCCCAGGTCTGGTTGCAGCAGCAGGACTATCGACCCACGAGCGTGGAGCTCGGCTGGCGACCGCTGCTCTGGGCCAGCGCGTTCGTGCCCTGGGTGCACCGGGAGGACCACCCCGCCGAAGACCTGGACCAGCTGCG
>JAIXSD010000225.1 GCA_027484885.1 Rubrivivax sp. | reverse complement strand
TCGGCGCCTTCTACGGCGACCGCGCCGAGGCGGGCACCTTGCACATCAGCGAGCGCGAGCTGACCCTGCTCAAGACCCTGCGCAACCAGGTGGTGATGGCGATGCGCTTTGGTGGCGGCGGTGGTGGTGGCACTGGCGGCAACAAGGCTTGAGTGGCCATGCTGGGCCGAGCAGGGCCTAGTTCAAAAGCCCTGCCTGGCGGTACCAGCGTATGCACAGGACTTCAGCGAGGTAGAGCGAGGCCAGGGCCGGCAGCAGCAGCCACCAGTTCAGCAAGCTGCCGGCAAACAGCGGCAAGACCAGCAGCCAGCACAGGGCCTTGTAGCGAAAGGGCAGGGCGCGGTAGCGCGCCGCTTTGCCAGGCGAGCGCTTGAACTCGCGGCGCTTCATGCCGGCCACGGCCAGGGCCGCGAGCAGATAGGCCGCCATGAACAGCGACAGGTCGGAGCTGAGTAGCGAGTTCATGGTTGGGTCTGGGTGACTGTCTCTCTTGGCCTCGCCTCAAGCGGTTCAAGCGTTCCAAGCGCTATCGGCAGCGACGGCACACCGATCGAAGCTTGTCGCCCCGAGGAACTCACTGACCAAGCAAGCAGCAAAGAGCTTGCAAGCTGCAGCAAGCTCCTCAGACGGGGTCGAAGGAGTCAGCCACCTTCCCACTCCGACGGCGCCAGTTCCTTGATACGTTGTTCAGTTCGTTCTCGAAGGCAACTCAGGTAGACCACGTTCCGGATCGTGCCGCCAGCAAAGACCTGGTACTTGGCCTTGCAATCAGCATCACGAAACTCGAGCCAACGCCGCTGTGCCTTGATCAGCAAGGCCCTCGGGCTTTCGCCGTCAAGGCTTGGGTCGTTCTGTGCAGGCACGACCTTCAGTGCGGCTTGATAGGCTTGGTTCAAGAGCTTGTCCTGCGCCTTGAACTGCTGTTCCGCACAGGCATTCACCTCCAGGGTGTTGCCCTGTGTCTCACAGGGGTCAGCGGCCCAGGAGGCGATGGGCAGCACGCAACAGGAAATGATGGCGGCGAGGCAAGCAAGGCGTTGGTTCATGGGAGTGCAGCGTGCGGGAGTTTGGATGGACTTTTGGGTCAGCAGCAAGCAGCGATGTTTTAGCCCATCTTTAGTGCGTTGGAACTGAGGCCAAAGTTGACGAGGAATGCAGGAAGCACGCAGGTCGCGCCGTGGCCCCCTTGGCCTCGCAAGACGTGTCGTGTGCCAAGTGGCTCGTTCCAGTCACCATCTCCGTTCACGACCGATAGAAATGCTGTTTGCGACAGACAGGTGTCACGTGGTGGCGGACAGCCCCGCCTTCAGGCGCTTGGCTGCTGCTCCAAGCAAGAGCTTCGAGTAGGCCCTGTGAAAGCCAAGTAGAGCGTGGAAGGCAATGCCGAACTTCCCGTCGGGGCGCACCGACACGACAGCCGAACCAAAAAGCAGTGTGGTTGCTGCCCGTCCTGACGAGCTTGGCGTGACCGAAAGCCACGATCGCGTTTGGCCTGCATCGAGCAAGATCTCGCTTTCGGAGCGTTGCTCTACCTTCCAGGCGGAAAAGTGGGAACGAGTGCCCTTCGCCAGTTCAGTGGCTTCTGCATCGGCTGACTGGATCTTCAAGATCCGGGCCAGCAAGCAACGTTCAAGCTTGAAGAGTCGCGTTGTGTAGAAGGCCTCAATGAGTTCCGCCAGTTGAACGGCTCGATGGACCTCGACGGCATAGCAGTCCGTGAACGCGCCGCGATTGGCATAGGCGCCGAGGAACGAATTGGGCTTGACTGGAACTTCGGCTGGCATCTCAGTGTTCTTTCTCGACACCTCACTACCAAGGTAAGCGGCGCCGGGGTACCGAACGTGCGCAGGTCACCAACACAGGCCATAAGAATGCCGAAGGCATGGCCTGTATTATCGTCCGCTTGAAAGCAAAGTTAGGCAATGCGTCCATAGGCTTGCGTATAGGGTTGTCATGGCATTGCGACCCAAACTGATTGCTGGCGATCGAGTAGCGGCGCGAGGTCTGGATGACGTAGCCAGGCGCTGTACATGGTGATTCGATGGCAGCCATCTACGATCTCCCAGTCCTCTCCTTTGATGAGAACCAGGTGGCCTGGGAGTCGCCTGGTTTCCTTTAAATGTGCATAGATGCGCCGCATACGGTCGCTAGAGCCATCAATGTCGTAGTAGGCGTTGCGAACGTTTCCGAATCGAGCTTCAGCTAAACCACTAATGATTCGGATGGCTTCATGCGAAAAGTTCATGGCTGACAAGTCCAGCTCTTCGTCATGCCACTTGAACCTGGCCCACTGTTGAGGCGTGTACCCAGCCAAAAGCGAGTTCCACCTTGCGCCGTGGGGCGGCCAGCCTGCGGTAGCGATGCGTTCGTTTAACCAAGCATCCTGCACCTCTTGAGGAATTCTTCCGAGGTACTCGGTAATTTCTTCAGGCGCTACTTGCATAACGAGGTTGTCCAATAACCCCAAATCCCCAACCACCCTCGACGCTCAGGGCGTACGAATGTCGGCGACGGTGAATTTCTGGGTTCATCGGTGAATCGGGGTCTATAAGCCGCATTGGCGGCGCCTGAGTGCGATTGTGCCGCCTGTGGGTTGCGTTATTGAACCCCGACGTGCCCCAGTCCTGCTTTCGAGAGCTTCTCGATGTTGTGCACCAGGCAGTACAAGCGCCACTGCGTGCGGACCTTGGCCTGCCCCCGGTGGTTGAAGCGGCTCAAGCGCTTGTTGTGCCGCAGGTTCGCAAACACCGGCTCCACCGTGCCGATGCGTTGGCTGTAGAGCTGCCGGCCTCGCGGTGAGTCGATGGCCTGGCGCATGCGTTCACTCGGGTGGTTGATGTTGGGCGGCTTGGGCAGGAAGCGGCTGACTTGGCGGCCTCGTGCCGGTGGGCTCTTCTCGTCAGCCGCGCGCGTCTTGATGCACTGGGAGCGCAGCGTGCAGCGGCCGCAGGTCGCAGCTTTCGCGAGATAGGTCTGGTAGGGCTGGCCGCGGGCGGTGAGGTGGATGCGGCCGCTGCTGATCAAGACTTGGGCCGCCGGGCAGGTGGCGGTGTTGCCCTCGTCATTGAAGTGGAAGTCCTTGGGGCGGAAGAACTGGATCTCTGCAGCCTCGCTGCTGGCCTTCTTCTCCGACAAGGGGTCAGGCTTTGCCTTGTGCTTGGCTTGAGCGGCGAAGCGCTCATC
>JAIXSD010000086.1 GCA_027484885.1 Rubrivivax sp. | reverse complement strand
TGTGCAGAAAGCGCCAGGCGACCAAGCCCTGGTCCAGGGCGGCATCGTCCAGCAGCCAGGCGCGCAGGCGCGGCTCCCGGTGCATGGCCACCAGGTCCATCAAGTCCTCGCCCCAGAACTCGCGCAGGGCCAGGCGCGGGCCGCGCAGCCAGGGTTCGGGCCTTTGGTTGGGCAACGGGCTGGGCAGCAGGGGCGGCGTGAGCATGGGGCGGGCGCTGGCCTCAATCGTGTCCATGCGCGTCCTCCTCGGTGCTGTTGTCTTCATCGGCCTGGCCCGGGGCGCGGCCCTGCAGGCTCAAGCCTTCCAGCTGCAGGCCTTTGCGACGCAGGCGCTCGCTCAGCGCCTGGCCTTGTTGCTGCAGCAGGCGCTGCTCCTGCCCGGCTGTGTGGGCCAGTGCCGGCGCCGCCAGCTGCAGGGTCCAGGCACTGCCGCCGCCCGAGGCCAAGTTCTGACGTTCGGCCTGTAGCAGCCAACCGCTGTGCAAAGGCTGCGGGTTCAGCTCCAGCTGCCACTGCTTCGCCTCAGCCGGGCTGGGCCCCTCAGGCAGCAGCGGCCGCGCCGGCTCGGGCAGGGGCGCAGCGCTGGGGCCAAGTCTTGCCGGCTCGGCGGGCGCTGGCGGGCGCAGCGGCGCCGGGCCCTCGCTGGCAGCGGGCGGTGCTTCCGTTAGCAGGGGGCGCGGCAGGGCCTGGGGCGACCCGGTCGGCAGGGCCAGCTGGGCCAGGGCCTCGGCGGGCAGGCGGGCGGTTTCTTCCTCGAAGGTCTCGCTCGGGCGCTTGCGCAGCGTCGGGGTGGATGCCTCCCCCCGCGGCAGCGGCTGGCGCTGGCGCAGACTGCGCTCAAAGCGCAGGGCCAGGCTGTCAAGGGCGGCCCCGGGCTCGATGCGGCGCGCCGGCTCCGGACTGCTGCCGTCCTTCGGCGCCTCGTTGAGTGCTGGGCTCAGGCGCATGGTCGGCGTTCCTCCAGCGCCAGTTCACGGCGCTTCTCCTGGCGGGCGAGCCCTTGCTGGCGCTGGGCGTGCAGCAGGGCCTGGGCCAGGTCTTCACGCTCCTGCAGCCGGGCCAGCTCTTGCTGGCGCGCGCGCAGCGTGTCCTGGGCCCGTTCCAGGGCATGCTCGTCGTCCAGCAGGGCGTATTCCTCGCGCTCCAGCCATTCATCGAGCTGGGCCTGGCGGGCGCCGGCCTGGGCGCTCCAGCGCGGCAGTTGCGGGGCCAGGCTGAGGCCCAGATCCTCTTGCAACTGCTGGCGTTCGCGGCGCCGCTGCTCAATCCGCCGCTGGCGCTGCTGCACGGCCTCTTGCGCCTCCGCCAGGGCTTGCGCGGCCTGGGCCCAGGCGCTTTCGGCGCGGCGGCGGCGCAGCTGGCGCAGTTGCAGCAGCTGCTGGGCAGACGCCGGCTCCAGCTGCAGATGGCGCAGCTCGCGCAGCTGGTGCTGCGGGGTGGCGCTCGGGATCATGCCAGGGCCTCGCGCAGGGCGGCCTGGGTCTGATCCCAGTGGCTGGCTTCCAACGGCGGCTGGCGCAGCAGGGCCTGCAGCTGCGGCAGGCGGGCGATGGCCTCGTCGGCCAGCGGGTCGCCACCGGGCCGGTACTCGCCCACGCGCAGCAGGAACTCCACCTCGGCGTGGCGGGCCAGCAGGCGCCGCAGATGGGCGGCCTGGGCCTGCTGCTCGGGCGTGGTGACGCGCTGGAACACGCGGCTGACGCTGGCCAGCACATCGATGGCCGGGTAATGCTGCTGCTGCGCCAGCTTGCGCGAGAGCAGCACATGGCCGTCGAGGATGGAACGCACCTCCTCGGCGATCGGGTCTTCGCCGTCCTCGTCCTCGGCCAGCACGGTGTAGAAGGCGGTGATGGAGCCTTGATCGTCATTGCCGGCGCGCTCGAACAGCTGGGGCAGCTCCGCAAACACCGAGGGCGGGTAGCCGCGCCGCACCGGCGGTTCGCCGGCCGACAGGCCCAGCTCGCGCAGGGCCCGGGCATGGCGGGTGACCGAGTCCATCATCAGCAGCACCCGCCGGCCCTGGGCCCGAAAGCCCTCGGCCAGGGCGGTGGCGGCCAGGGCGGCGCGGGCGCGCTCCAGGGCCGGGCGCTCCGAGGTGGAGATCACCAGCACCGAGCGGGCCAGGCCCTCGGGGCCCAGCGCGTCCTCGATGAACTCGCGCACCTCGCGGCCGCGCTCGCCGATCAGGGCGATCACATTGACATCGGCGCGCGCATGCCGTGCCAACATGCCCAGCAGGGTGGATTTGCCGCCGCCGGCCATGGCGAACACGCCGACGCGCTGGCCTTCACCCACGGTCAGCAGGGCGTCGATGGCGCGCACGCCGGTGCAAAACGGTTGGGCCACCATGCGCCGGGTCAGCGGGTGGGGCGCCGGCCGCATCAGGGGCACACGTGCCAGCCCGGGCGGCAGGGGGCGGCCGTCCATGGGCTCGCCCAGGCTGTCCAGCACCCGGCCGAGCAGGCCGGCACCGCAGGGCAGGCTGGCCTGCTCGGCCGCCACCTGCACCAGGGCGCCCACTGGCAGGCCTTGCAGCGAGCCAAAAGGCGCCAGCAGCAGCTCTCCGTCCAGGTAAGCGACCACCTCAGCGCACAGCGCCGGATGATCGGGCCGCGCCGGGTCAAAGACGCGGCAGCTCTGGCCGATGCGGGCACGCAGGCCGCGCACGCGCAGCAAGGTGCCCAGGGCCTGCACCACCCGGCCCTGCTCGGCCACGGCCTGGGCATGCTGGAGCTGGTGCAGCAGCTGCGAGGTGGGGCGGGCCATGGCGCGGGTCAAGGCATGGGTATCCATCAGGCCTGCACCTCGATGTCCACCGCCACGCCCAGGCCCCAGCTGGCGGCAATGCGGGCCAGCTGGGTGGCCAGGGCGGCATCGGCTTCGCCCAGGGCCGAGCTCAGGCGACAGGCCTCGCGCGGCAGGGCGGCATCGGCCAGCAGCTGCATCTGGCCGGAGGCCAGGCTGGGCGCCAGCAGCTCGCGCAAGCCCGGTTCATGCGCGGGGTGCACGCGCAGCAGCACCGGCGCCGCCTCAGGCAGCAGGCTGCGTGCGGCTTCCTGGGCCAGGCGGGCCAGTTGTTCCGCTTCGGGCAGCTGGCCGATCAGTTTGCGCGCCACCTGCAGGGCCAGCAGGGCCACATCCTCGCGGCGGCTGTGCAGGGCCTGCTGCTGGCTGCGCTCCCAGGCTTGCAGGGCGGCAGC
>JAIXSD010000430.1 GCA_027484885.1 Rubrivivax sp. | reverse complement strand
ATGAACATCACATCGGACAGGTCGAAATCGACCTCGACGTAGTGGTCACCGAAGGTGTGGTTCTGCTCTGGATCCAGCACTTCGAGCAGGGCCGAAGACGGATCGCCGCGGAAATCCATGCCCAGCTTGTCGATCTCGTCGAGCAGGAACAGCGGATTGCGCGTACCAACCTTGGACAGGCTCTGCAGCACCTTGCCCGGCATGGAACCGATGTAGGTGCGGCGGTGGCCACGAATCTCGGCCTCGTCCCGCACACCGCCCAGGGCCATGCGCACGAACTTGCGGCCGGTGGCGCGCGCCACCGACTGACCCAGCGAGGTCTTGCCGACACCCGGAGGGCCGACCAGGCACAGGATGGGCGCCTTGACCTTGTCCACGCGCTGCTGCACGGCGAGGTACTCGACGATGCGGTCCTTGACCTTGTCCAGACCGTAATGGTCTTCGTTCAGCACGTCGACGGCATTGGACAGATCGAACTTGATCTTGGTCTTCTTGCTCCAGGGCAGATTGACCAGGGTCTCGATGTAGTTGCGCACCACCGTGGCTTCGGCGGACATGGGCGACATCAGCTTGAGCTTCTTGAGCTCAGCATCGGCCTTCTTGCGCGCTTCCTTGGGCATGCGGGCGGCCTGGATCTTCTTGTCCAGCTCTTCCAGATCGGCGCCCTCTTCGCCATCGCCGAGTTCCTTCTGGATGGCCTTGACCTGCTCGTTCAGGTAGTACTCACGCTGGCTCTTCTCCATCTGGCGCTTGACGCGGCCACGGATGCGCTTTTCCACCTGCAGGATGTCGACCTCATGCTCGAGCAGATCGAGCAGGGTTTCCAGGCGCTTGCTGACCTCGGCCAGGTCCAGCACCGACTGCTTGGCGTCGAGCTTGAGCGGCAGGTGGGCGGCGATGGTGTCGGCCAGGCGGCCGGCGTCGTCGATGCCACCGATCGAGGTCAGGATCTCGGGCGGGATCTTCTTGTTCAGCTTGACGTACTGGTCGAACTGCTGCGTGACCGCGCGGCGCAAGGCCTCGACCTCGGGCTTGGGGTCGGTCTCGGGCGGGATGGGCAGCACCTCGGCCACGAAATGCTCTTCACCGTCGGTGATGGAGGTCGTGGTGGCGCGCTGCAGGCCTTCAACCAGCACCTTCACCGTGCCATCGGGCAGCTTGAGCATTTGCAGGATGCTGGAGACGCAACCGACTTCGAACATATCGTCCGACTTGGGCTCGTCCTTGCCGGCAGCCTTCTGAGCCACCAGCATGATCTGGCGACCTGCTTCCATCGCTGCCTCGAGGGCCTTGATGGACTTGGGGCGACCCACGAAGAGCGGGATCACCATATGCGGGAACACGACCACATCGCGCAGCGGCAGCAGCGGCAGGGTGATGGGTTCCGCAGGCAAAACAGGATGACCGGACATGAAAACCTCTCTTTCTCAAACCCAGATGCGGTCTGAGGGCTGTATTGCAAGATGCCTGGGGCATGGAACTGGCCGGTTTACACAGCCAGTTCGCTTGTCTTCCTACGACTTCAGGCGCTGGCCTTGGCCTGCTCGCGATACACCAGCAAGGGCTTGGCCCCTTCGTCAATGTTGTGATCGTCCAGCACCACCTTGGCCACGCCATCCAGAGCTGGCAATTCAAACATGGTGTCGATCAGCGAAAGCTCCATGATGGAGCGCAGGCCGCGGGCACCGATCTTGCGTGCCAGTGCCTTGCGGGCGATGGCCGTCAGCGCCGAGGGGCGAACCTCCAGCTCCACGCCGTCCATGGCGAACAGCTGCTGGTACTGCTTGACCAGAGCGTTCTTGGGCTCGGTCAGGATCTGCACCAGGGCGTCTTCGGTGAGCTCACCCAGGGTGGCCACCACCGGCAGACGACCGACCAGCTCGGGGATGATGCCGAACTTGATCAGATCCTCAGGCTCCACCTCGCGGAACAGCTCGGCCGCGCGGCGGTCGGTCTTGCTCTGCACCGAGGCGCCGAAGCCGATGCCGGACTTTTCCGAACGGTTCTGGATGACCTTCTCCAGGCCATCGAAAGCACCGCCGCAGATGAACAGGATGTTGGTCGTGTCGATCTGCAGGAAGTCTTGGTTCGGGTGCTTGCGGCCGCCCTGCGGAGGCACGGAAGCCATGGTGCCTTCGACCAGCTTCAGCAAGGCCTGCTGCACGCCCTCGCCGGACACATCACGGGTGATGGAGGGGTTGTCGGCCTTGCGGCTGATCTTGTCGATTTCGTCGATGTAGACGATGCCGCGCTGGGCGCGTTCGACGTCGTAATTGCAGTTCTGCAGCAGCTTCTGGATGATGTTCTCGACATCCTCACCCACATAACCGGCTTCGGTCAGGGTGGTGGCGTCGGCGATCACGAAGGGCACATTCAGCAAGCGGGCCAGGGTCTGGGCCAGCAAGGTCTTGCCGGAGCCGGTGGGGCCGATCAAGAGGATGTTGCTCTTGGACAGCTCGACCGTGTCCTTGGTGCCGGCCATGTGGCGCAGGCGCTTGTAGTGGTTGTAGACCGCCACCGACAAGGTGCGCTTGGCGACATCCTGGCCGATCACGTACTGATCGAGGCTGGCCTTGATCTCGCTGGGCACCGGCAGATCGGACTTGCTGGCGCGCGCCTGCGGCGTGTCGGCCGGCACTTCGTCGCGGACGATGTCATTGCAGAGCTCGATGCACTCGTCGCAAATGAACACCGATGGGCCAGCGATCAGCTTCTTCACCTCATGCTGGCTTTTGCCGCAGAAGGAGCAGTACAGGACTTTTTCGCTGGAATTGCCTTTTTTCTCGGCCATGGATCTGCTTGTCTTTCAGGCGTGAATGCCTGCAGTGATGATAGTTCAAACGGACAAGGGGCCCTTTTCTGGATAAGGGCCCCCTCCTGCCGTCAATTGGGCCTGCTTTCAGGCCGCCAGCGAGCGGATGCTCAGGCGCGCTTCTCCACCACCTGGTCGATCAGCCCATAGGCCTGCGCTTCAGCGGCGGACATGTAGTAGTCGCGCTCGGTGTCGTTCTGGATCTTCTCCAGGCTCTGGCCCGAACGCTCGGCCAGGATGCGGTTCAGCTGCTCGCGGGTCTTGAGGATCTCGCGGGCGTGGATTTCGATGTCGGTGGCCTGGCCCTGCGTGCCGCCCAGCGGCTGGTGAATCATGACCTTGGCGTTCGGCAGCGCCATGCGCTTGCCCTTGGCACCCGCGGCCAGCAGGAAAGCGCCCATGCTGGCGGCCATGCCCATGCACAGGGTCGACACCTGCGGCTTGATGAACTGCATGGTGTCGTAGATCGACATACCCGCCGAGACGCTGCCGCCGGGCGAGTTGATGTAGAGGAAGATGTCCTTGTCGGGGTTCTCGCTCTCCAGGAACAGCATCTGCGCGACCACCAGATTGGCCACCGCATCATTCACCGGGCCGACCAGGAAGATGATGCGCTCGCGCAGCAGGCGGCTGTAGATGTCGTAGGCGCGCTCACCGCGACCCGATTGCTCGATGACGATGGGCACCATGCCCAGGTTGTTGATTTCCAGCGCGCTCATGGATGTTCTTCCTCAGAAAAATGGGCTTGATGACCGAAGGACTTGCTTACACCGACTAGGTATGGGGACTGATTATGTGGCCGCAAGAGAAAGCCTGAAAAAATGAAAAAAGGCGCCGGCCTTGCGGTACGGCGCCTTTCAGGCTGTCAGCAGCCGACGAGATCAGTTGCCGGCGGTGGCCATCAGTTCGTCGAAGGGCAGGGTCTTGTCGCTGACCTTGGCCTTGGCCAGCACGAAGTCGGTGACGTTGTTCTCAACGACCACGGCTTCCACTTCGGCCAGACGGTTGCGATCGCTCAGGTACCAACGCACCACTTCAGCGGGCTT
>JAIXSD010000574.1 GCA_027484885.1 Rubrivivax sp. | reverse complement strand
TGTACGAGCAAACCTGCTTGTGCGCCCTGCACCCGGACCATTGGCTGCGTTACGCCGAGCAGTTGCACCGCTGGCTCAAGCCCGGCGGGCTGCTGCTGGCTTTGTTCATGCAGGCGCGCGGCGAGAGCGCCGACGCTGGCGTGGTCGAAGGCCCGCCCTACCATGGCGACATCAACGCCATGCGGGCGCTTTTTCCCGCTTCGCGATGGGAGTGGCCGGCGCCACCTTACCCGATCACGCCGCATGGCCAGGGCTGGGCCGAATTGGGCGTGGTGCTGCGCCGGCGCTGAGGCAAATGCCGATGCTGAGGCTGAGCGCCTGAGGGCAGCCGGCGGCTCACACCGGCACGGCGGTGGTGTTCTTGACCCGGTCCAGCACGAAGCTGGTCTTGCAGTCCTGCACGCTCGGGTGCTTGAGCAGGGTCTCGGTGATGAAGCGGGCGTAGTGCGCCATGTCTTGCACCACCACGCGCAACAGATAGTCCATATCGCCGGTCAAGGCCGCGCATTCCACCACTTCCGGCCAGGTTTGCACCGCGGCACGGAACAGGTCCATGGGGTTGCGCTTGTGGCTCTCGGTGTGCTTTTCCAGCCGCACATTGATATAGGCCGTCAAACCCAGGCCGACCCGCTCGGGCGGCACCAGGGCCACATAGGCCGAAATGGCGCCGGATTCCTCAAGCCGGCGAACCCGGCGCAACACGGCAGATGCCGAGAGATTGACCTGCGCCGCCAGGGCATCGTATGTGACGCGTCCGTCAACCTGTAACGCCCTCAAAATGCGTCGATCAATCGTGTCGAGCTGGATCTCGTTTTCCATCTTCAGGTTCTCCGCAGTATTGCTGCGCGCATCGCGGCGGCGCTGCGAGTTTTAGCATGAATCCTGCGCCCACTCCAGCCTACAGTCTTGACCCATCGTAAGACTTTTCAGAAAGAGACATCATGGCCTTCACACCATGGGACAACCCGATGGGCACCAACGGCTTCGAGTTCATCGAGTTCGCCGCGCCGGAACCTGCCGCCCTGGGCAAGCTGTTCGAGACCATGGGCTTCACCGCCGTGGCTCGCCACCGCCAGAAGAACGTCACCCTGTACCGCCAGGGCGATGTGAACTTCATCATCAACGCCGAGACCGACTCTTTTGCCCAGCGCTTCGCGCGCCTGCATGGCCCGTCCATCTGCGCCATCGCCTTCCGCGTCAACGACGCCGCCTACGCCTATCAGCGCGCGCTGGAGTTGGGCGCCTGGGGCTTTGACAACAAGGCAGGCCCGATGGAGCTGAACATCCCGGCCATCAAGGGCATTGGCGACTCGTTGATCTATTTCGTCGACCGCTGGCAAGGCAAGGACGGCGCCCCGGACGGCGCTATCGGCAACATCAGCATCTATGACGTGGACTTCGTGCCCCTGCTGGATGCCGAGGGCAAGCCGGTCGAATCCAAACCCGTGGGCCACGGCCTGACCTATATTGACCACCTGACCCACAACGTCTTCCGTGGCCGCATGAAGGAATGGGCTGACTTCTACGAGCGCCTGTTCAATTTCCGCGAAGTGCGCTACTTCGACATCGAGGGCAAGCTGACCGGCCTCAAGTCCAAGGCCATGACCAGCCCCTGCGGCAAGATCCGCATCCCGATCAACGAAAGCAGCGACGACAAGAGCCAGATCGCCGAGTACCTGGACCTGTACCACGGCGAAGGCATCCAGCACGTGGCGCTGGGCACCGACCACATCTACTCGACCGTTGAGAAGATGAAGGGTACGGGCGTGGTGTTCCAGGACACCATCAACACCTACTTCGACCTGATCGACAAGCGCCTGCCCGGCCATGGCGAAAACGTGGAAGAGCTGCGCCGCCTGCGCATCCTGATCGACGGCGCCGCCCACCTGGACGCACCGAACGAGCTGCTGCTGCAGATCTTCACCAAGGAAGTGATCGGCCCGATCTTCTTCGAGATCATCCAGCGCAAGGGCAACGAAGGCTTTGGCGAAGGCAACTTCAAGGCCTTGTTCGAAAGCATCGAGCTCGACCAGATCCGCCGCGGCGTGCTGAAGGCGGAAGGCTGATCCGGCCAAGCCACACCAGACATCGAGCATCCCAGAGTTTCCGTCTGCCTCGGGTGGCGTTTAAGCGCTCACTCGAGGCCTTCAGCCCCGAGACGCGCCCTGCGCGACTCGGGGCATTTTCTTTCTGGCTCAGTGCGTGCCCGCATCCTCCGGCTTAAGTTGTAGCCAGCGCCAGACATCCTCCTGAATGCGCGGATGAAACACCAGGCCCAGGTGTCCGGTGGCTTCAATTTCAATCGCCTGGGCGCCAGGCAGACGCGCGGTTTCCACCGGGCAGACGATCTGATCGCAGCGTGAGTAATAACAATCGAACTCAGCGGCAAGCGACGGCGGCTCCTGCGCGGCCAGCTCCTTGAGCCAGAGGCTGTCTCGGCGCATTTCCTGCCCGTTGCGCCCACGCCCAAAGCGGGCCAACAACGTGCCGGCATGGGGCGTACCCAGCGTCAGGATTCTTGCCACACGGCCTGCACGGCCATGCTTGCGATACCAGGCACGGATCGCCAGACCGCCCATGCTGTGGGCCACGATGAGGGGCTGAACGCTGGGGTAGTGGCGCTCCAAATCCTGAATCGCCGCCTCGATGTCGTCCGCATAGGCATCGATTGATCCGAAGGCGGGCTCCATCGTCAAGGCCCGTACCGGAACGCCCTGTTCGCTCAATCCACGCAGCCATGGATTCCACAGCCCGCGATTGCAGGTGTAGCCATGAAG
>JAIXSD010000161.1 GCA_027484885.1 Rubrivivax sp. | reverse complement strand
GGGATGCCGGTGGGCGGCACCAGCTTGTTTTCCATGCCCAGCTCGGTGCCCATCCAGCTGACGCTCCAGCCGCGGCGCTTCATCTCCTCGGCCACGGCCAGGCCCGGGATGATGTGGCCACCGGTGCCGGCCGCCATGATGACGAGGTGTTTCGTGCTCATGCGCGGCCTCCGCGCATGAGCTGTCTGTTCTCAATATCGATTCTCAAAACAATGGCCAGTGCAACGCAGTTCATCAAGATGGCCGAGCCGCCAAAGCTCATCAGCGGCAGGGTCAGGCCCTTGGTTGGCAACGCGCCGAGGTTCACGCCCATATTGATGAAGGCCTGGCCGCCCACCCAGATGCCGATGCCTTGGGCATAGAGGCCGGCGAATACACGGTCCAGGGCGATGGCCTGGCGGCCAATGTGGAAGAGCCGGCGAGAGAGCCAGAAGAAGGCAATGATGGTGATGGCCACGCCGACAAAACCCAGCTCTTCGCCGATGACGGCGAGCAGAAAGTCGGTGTGGGCCTCGGGCAGGTAGTGCAGCTTCTCGACGCTGCTGCCCAGGCCCTGGCCCAGCCATTCGCCGCGGCCCAGTGCGATCAAGGAATGCGTCAGCTGGTAGGCCTTGCCCTGGGCGTACTTCTCATCCCAGGGGTTGAGGTAGGCAAAGATGCGTTCGCGGCGGAACTCGCTGAAGGTGATCATCAGCACAAAGGCGCCGACCAGCACGGCCACGATCAGGAAGAACATGCGGCCGTTGACGCCGCCCAGGAACAAGATGCCCATGGCGATGGCTGCGATCACCATGAAGGCGCCCATGTCCGGCTCGGCCAGAAGCAGCACGCCGACGATGGCCAGCGACACGGCCATGGGCCACACCGCCTGGAAGAAGTTCTCCTTCACATCCATCTTGCGCATCATGTAGCTGGCGGCGTACATGGCGATCGCCATCTTGGCCAGCTCCGAGGGCTGGAAGTTCATGACCCCCAGCGGGATCCAGCGCCGCGCGCCGTACACCACCTTGCCCAGGCCGGGAATCAACACCGCCACCAGCAGCACCAGGGCCACGACGAACATCCAGGGCGCGTAACGCTCCCAGGTGGACACCGGCACCTGCACCGTGATCAGGGCCGCAACCAGGCCGAAGGCAATCGCCACGATGTGGCGGGTCAGGAAATGGGTGGGCAGGTACTTGGCAAAGCGCGGGTTGTCCGGCATGGCAATGGAGGCGGAATACACCATCACCAGGCCCAAGCCCATCAAGGCCAGCACCACCCAGACCAGGGTCGCGTCGAAGCCGCTGAGCTTGGTCGGCTGGCCCGCCGACACGCTGACCCAGTCGCGCACCGGCACGTTCTCGGCGCCGCCCTTGCGGCCAGCCAGGAGCGCGCGCAGACCTTCCGTCAAACGCTTGGACCAGGTGGCGAACACGCTCACAGGCTCAGCCCCCGGTCTTCGGCCAGCTGCTGCACCGCGGCCACAAAGACCTCGGCGCGGTGGGCGTAGTTGCGGAACATGTCCAGGCTGGCACAGGCCGGGCTCAGCAACACGCTGTCGCCGCTTTGCGCCTGCGCCTGGCACCAGGCCGTGGCGGCCTCCAGGCTTTCGTGCGCTTGCAGGGGCACGCCGCAATCGGCCAGGGCGGCGGCGATCTGCGGGCCGTCGCGGCCGATCAGGGCCACGGCGCGGGCATGGCGGGCCACGCCGGCGGCCAGAGGGCTGAAGTCCTGACCCTTGCCGTCACCGCCGAGGATCAGCACCAGCTTGGCCGGCGCACGGTCGGCACCCAGGCCGGTGATCGCAGCCACGGTGGCGCCGACATTGGTGCCCTTGGAATCGTCGTAGAAATCCACGCCTTCGATCGTGGCCACATGCTCGACGCGGTGCGGCTCGCCGCGGTACTCGCGCAGGCCGTGCAGCATGGGCGCCAGCGCGCAGCCGGCAGCACTGGCCAGGGCCAAGGCAGCCAGTGCATTCGCAGCGTTATGGCGGCCGCGCACACGCAGGGCGTCGGCTGGCATCAGGCGCTGAAGGGTGATCTCTTCCTCGTCCTCGCCCTTTTTGCGCTTGAGCGTTTCGTCTTGTTCGCGGGCGCGCACCAGCCAGGCCATGCCGCCCTCTTCCACCAGGCCGAAGTCGCCCGGGCGGTCCGGTGCATCGAGGCCGAAGCGGGTCACCGCGCGTTGCACCGATTTGGCAGCGCGTCCGCGGCCTTGCTTGACCATCACGGCGGCCGGCACCAGGCCTTCGACCACCGGGTCGTCGCGGTTGATGACCATCAGCCCGTTCTGGCCGAAGACGAAAGCCTTGGCCCGGGTGTAGGCGGCCATATCGCCATGCCAGTCGAGATGGTCTTGAGTCAGATTGAGCACCGCGCCGGCCGTGGGCTCGAAGCCCTGCACACCGTCGAGCTGGAAGCTGGACAGCTCCAGCACCCAGACCTCGGGCAGATGCTCGAACACCGGGCCCTTGGGCGGCGGCTTGATGGGAAGCGGCGCCTCGTCGAGCAGGGCTTCGACCATGTCGAGCGTGCTGACCGCCTCGGCGGTTTCAGCGCTTGCGGCAGCAGGCTCGGCGTCGACGGTCACGGCTTCAGCCGTTTCGGACTCAGCAGCCAGATCGGCGGTGGCCTCCACCGCTTCGGTCGGCGCTTCGTTCGCCGCTTCAGCTGTGACCACCTCTTCGGCCGCCGAACTTGGCTCTTCGGCCTCAGCCGCCATCTCCAGCGGCGCTTCTTCCGGCTGCACCGGCGCCGGCTCCAGATCCAGGGCCACGCCCAGGGTGGTCAGCATGCTGGGGCCGATATTGCCGGCCACGGCCACGCGCTTGCCGGCACGTTCGGCCAGCAGGGCCGTCATGCAAGTGGTGGTGGTCTTGCCATTGGTGCCGGTGATGGCCAGCACGGCCGGTGCATAGCCGCGCTCGGCCTTCAGATCGGCCAGGGCGCGGGCAAACAGATCCAGCTCGCCTTGCACCGGCACGCCGGTCTGGCGCGCCTGGTTCAGCAGGGGCTGCAGGCGGGCATCCAGAGGCGACAGGCCCGGGCTCTTGAGCACCAGCTGCACGCCGATCAGCTCATCGGCCGACAGCTCGCCGCTGAAGAAGCGCGCGGCCGGCATCTGCTCGGCCAAGGCCGCAGCCTGCGGCGGCTGCGGACGCGAGTCCCACACCGCAATGCGCTCCGCGCCATAACGCGCCACCCAGGCGGCCATGGCCAGGCCGGAGTCACCCAGACCCAGGATCAGCACGCGCAGGCCTTGAAGATGTTTCATGACGTCAGCGCAGCTTCAAGCTGGCCAGGCCGATCAGGCACAGCAGCATGGTGATGATCCAGAAACGCACGACCACCTGCGTTTCCTTCCAGCCGGTTTTCTCGAAGTGGTGATGCAGCGGCGCCATCTTGAAGATGCGCCGGCCCTCGCCGTACTTCCTCTTGGTGTACTTGAACCAAGTCACTTGCAGCATGACCGAGAGCACCTCGGCCACGAACACGCCGCCCATGATGCCCAGCACGATTTCCTGGCGCGTGATCACGGCCAGGGTGCCCAGCGCGCCGCCCAGGGACAGCGCGCCCACATCGCCCATGAAGACCTGAGCCGGGTAAGCGTTGAACCAGAGGAAGGCAAGACCTGCCCCCGCCATGGCCGCGCAGAAGATCAGCAGCTCGCCCGCGCCCGGGATGTAAGGCAAGAGCAGGTATTTGGAAAACACCGAGGAGCCGGTCAGGTAGGCGAACAGCCCCAGGGCCGAGCCCACCAGCACCACCGGCATGATGGCCAGACCATCGAGCCCGTCGGTGAAGTTCACCGCATTGCTGCAGCCGACGATGACGAAGAAGGACAGCGCGATGAAGCCGAACACGCCCAGCGGGTAGCTGACCGTCTTGAAGAAGGGCACGATCAAGTCGGCCTTGGGCGGCAGATCGGTCGAGAAGCCGCTGCTGATCCAGCGGAAGAACAGTTGCACCACGCCCAGGAAAGAGGTCTCGGACACGCTGAAAGCCAGGTAGAGCGCGGCCACCAGGCCGATCAGCGATTGCCAGAAAAACTTCTCGCGGCTGCGCATGCCCTCGGGGTTCTTGTCCACCACCTTGCGCCAGTCATCGACCCAGCCCACGGCGCCAAAGCCCATGGTCACCAACATGACCACCCAGACGAAGCGGTTGCTCCAGTCGAACCACAGCAGAGTCGAGACGCCGATGCCGATCAGGATCAGCACGCCGCCCATGGTGGGCGTGCCGTTCTTGGCCAGATGCTGCTGGATGCCGTACTCGCGGATGGGCTGGCCGATCTTCATCTCGGTCAGGCGGCGGATCACCCAGGGCCCGAAAGCCAGGCCGATCAGCAACGCCGTCATGGCGGCCATCACGGCGCGGAAGGTGATGTACTGGAACAGGCGCAAAAAGCCCAGATCCGGGTAAAGGCCTTGCAGCCATTGAGCCAGGGTCAGCAGCATGGTGTCAGGCCCCCGCTTTCGTGTCGTCGGCCGTTGCCAGCAGGGCAGCGACCACTTGTTCCATGCGCATGAAGCGAGATCCCTTGATCAAAATGTTCTGCACCGTCGGCGCGGACTCGGCAAGCGCAGCCAGCAGATCCGCCACGGTGGCGAAGGCGCGCGCGTTCGCGCCGTACGCCGCGGCGGCATCGGCCGCGGCAGCACCGGCGGTCCACAGCGCCGCCAGGCCGCGCTCGGCGGCATAAGCCCCCACCTCGCGGTGGAAGGCCGGACCCTGGTCGCCGACCTCGCCCATATCACCCAGCAGCAGCCAGGAGTCACCGGGCAGCTCGGCCAACACCTCGATGGCCGCACGCACGCTGTCGGGGTTGGCGTTGTAGCTGTCGTCGATCAGGGTGATGCGCTGACCGGCGCGCTCGAAGCTCTTGAGCTGCGAGCGGCCCTTGACCGGGCGGAAATCCTCCAGGCCGCGGGCAATCACCGCCAGCGGCGCGCCAGCCGCCAGAGCGCAGGCGGCCGCAGCCAGTGCGTTTCGCACGTTATGCAAACCAGCCACGGCCAGGGCCACCGGTGCCACGCCGGCGGGCGTGTGCAGCTCCAGGGCCCAGTGGCCGCTGTCCACCCAGCGGGCGCTGCCGGTGACATCGGCCTCGCCTTGCAGGGCAAAGCTCAGATGCGGGCGGCTGCCGGCCAGCTCCAGCCAGATCGGCGCGCAGGCATCTTCAGCCGGGAACACGGCCACGCCGGTCGGGCCCAGGGCCTCGATCACGGCGCCGTTCTCGCGCGCCGCGGCCTCCACCGTCTGCATGAATTCCTGATGCTCGCGCTGGGCGTTGTTGACCAGGGCCACGGTGGGCTGGGCGAAGGCGGCCAGCGGTGCGATCTCGCCGGGGTGGTTCATGCCCAGCTCGACCACGGCCGCGCGCTGCCACAGCGCCTCGTCCTGGCGCAAGCGCAGCAGGGTCAGGGGCACGCCGATGTCGTTGTTGTAATTGCCTTCGGTCGCCAGGCAGCTGCTGCCGTGCCAGGCACGCAGAATGCTGGCAATCATCTGGGTGACCGTGGTCTTGCCATTGCTGCCGGTGACGGCAATCAGCGGCAGCTGCACCTGGGCGCGCCAAGCCTGAGCCAGCAGACCCAAGGCCTGCTTGCTGTCCGGCACCTCGATGCCAGCCAGGCCGGCCTCGGCGAGGCCCCGCTCCGCCAGGGCCGCCACCGCGCCGGCCGCAGCGGCCTGGGGCAGGAACTCATGCGCGTCAAAGCGCTCGCCGCGCAGGGCCACAAAAAGATCGCTCGAGGCCAGGCTGCGCGTGTCGCTGTGCACGCGCTGGATGGCGATGTCGGGCGAGCCGATCAGGCGCGCCGTGGGCAGCAGCGGCAGCAACAGGGCATGGGCCTGGCCCAGGGTCATCAAAGCTTGGGCGCTCACAGGCCGGCCCTCCGGATCAGGGCGGCGCGCGCTTCGTCCACATCGGAGAAGGCATGGCGCTGACCCTGGATTTCTTGATAGTCCTCATGGCCCTTGCCGGCCACCAGGATGACGTCGCGCGGGTCTGCTTGCAGCACGGCCTGGGCGATGGCCTCGCGCCGATCCACCACGCTGAGGTGTCCAGCACCAGCCGGCAAGCCGGCTTCGATATCGGCCAGGATCTGCTGCGGCGCTTCGCTGCGCGGGTTGTCGCTGGTGACGATGACGCGGTCGGCCAGGCGGGCGGCGATGGCGCCCATGGCCGGGCGCTTGCTGC
>JAIXSD010000678.1 GCA_027484885.1 Rubrivivax sp. | reverse complement strand
GTAAGGTCGGCGTTATCCACCGCGTGAACCTGGTAAACACGCTTGGCCAAATCCACCCCAACTCGGGTAATCTTCTCCATGGACTTCCCCTTTCAAATGGCAGCTGATTGATGACTTCGCGAACCACCAATCTTGGCGCATTGACGCCGTTTGCCCGAAGGTGGGAAGTCCCTTCGTATTCGCTCAACCGGGCCCGCAACGGCATGCCGCCTACGGGCCTCATTTCATTCTGGCCCTGCAGCGTCCTGCCGTCGCGGGCCAAATAGCTCAAACGTTGGGCGTCATGACAGCGCATTCCATTACCTGCAAGAGCTGTGGCATCAGTGTCCAAGGCGAGCTGTATCACCTGGGCTTCAGTGACATGGATTGCATGTACTGCGACTCTTGTCCAAGGGTGCTGCTTCTCAAAGACGGCACCTTGGCCGAACGGAATGGCATCCACTGGCCTCATCTAAACCCAGGCGAACCGGGCTGGGAGTACTACAACGCACATCTGCTTCCCTATTACGCGCGGTTTGAAGCATTGTTCAGGCCCTGTGTATGCGGCGGCCGCTTTAGGGCGAGCGCTACTCCTCGGTGCTGTACGTGCAACGGCTTCCTCTTCGGTGAAGCTCCGCCGGCAGATCAGCCCTCAAAGTGGCACAAGGGTCATGTCTTTGTGACGCTCGGCTCGTTCGCAGACTCCGAGTGGCTAAGTAGTTACGCCCAACCCGTCGCTCCAGCGGACGGCCTTCGACCGCCGCTGAGCTAGAACGTTAGACAACAAATGCCCCTCGTAGAGAGAACTCGTCCGCGCGTTGGCGATATCGTTGAAATTGATTTGGGATCAGGCTTTGCCTACGTCCAGAAAACTCATAAGCATGCGCAGTACGGTGCGTTGCTGAGAGTGTTTTTCGGCGTTTACGAGAAACGCCCCCTGGAGTTCTTGCACATTGCAGGGCAACCAGTTCAATTCACGACTTTCTTCCCACTCGGGGTGGCTTGTTCTCGTGGAATTGTGAAAGTAGTTGCCAACGAAGAAGTCAAGGAGCCACGCGAGTTTCCTGTCTTTCGTACTGGCGTTGTCGGAAAAAGCGGAAAGATTGAGGCGTGGTGGCTTTGGGATGGAGAACGCGAGCGCAAGGTCGGATCTTTGTCTGAAGGAATGGAACGGCTTCCAATTCGAGGTGTAGTCAATGATTCATTGCTCATTGAGCGCATCCGAAGCGGGTGGCGTCACGAAGATGTTGTCTAACCATTCCATCGAGGGGGCAAGCAACGGCGGTTCAAGTTTGTGCTCATTGCGCAAGCTGGTGTCGCCGCTGTTTGCCACTCATGTAAAACGTTATGCGGCTCCCTTTTAAGCTTCATCAATTGCTCGCGAGCTTCCTCGCGGCCGGCGCTGCGCTGTTGCCCGTGCTGTTCATGGCGCTGTCCGGGATTTCGACTGCGCCATCCGGCGTGGTCGCTCTTGGCGAGCTCGATGACGCAGGCTACCGCGGTGCTGGCCTTGCTCTTGCAGCGATGCCTTTCCTGTACCTCGTTGCCGTTCCCATTTGCTATTCGGTTGGTGCGCTTCTGCATTCGCTTCGGCTAGTCCGCCTGCTCAGCTTTCCGGCAGGTGCCGCTTGTATCGCGCTTGTACTCGGGCTCGTCGTCAGCGTGCCTCTTGGTGCTTCCGTGCGGTTTGATGCCAAAGATCTGGCAATCACAGTCGGTGTAACAACCATGCTCTCCTTGGTCACGGTTCTGCCAGCCGCCTTCTGCTGGTGGTTGGTTGCGGTTCGGCTGCACAACCCTGCAGTCTCTCGGACGCTGCGCCACAAGGCCGCGCAGCGCCGGTGACCTCCACGTGATAGCCATGAGCAACTACACGGTGCAATTCGCGGCGAAGAATGAAGTGGTGAGCTATCAAGGATCTGAGGGCTTGCTCCACTTCAATGTGGGGCTTGTCGGCAAGGAGTGGCTCGTTTATCTGCCGCCCTTGGTGGGGCCGCGGGGGGCGCCACACTTCCTTGGAGCGAACGAAGCCTCAACGGTGTTGCCTCGCGTCAAGAACTTCCTGTCACGCATCTGGTGGTTTGGCGTTTGGCCGGTGAACTATCAAGTTACATTCCTTGGCGAGGCTGTGGCGCCCAGCCCACTGTTACAGCTGACCTCCTTCAGCGGCGGTTGAGCGCCAATATTGGGCGTCTTCAGGAAGTTAAGCACTGCGGAGGTCGTCATGACGAAGCTTGTCGCCACCCCACCAACGGTCACTCCTGGTTTGCTGTATCACGACGCGGCAAATGCCATCGAGTGGCTGTGTCGGGCCTTCGGGTTTGAGAAGCGACTGGTGGTTCCAGGTGAGAACGGAACGGTCGTGCACGCTCATCTCACCTTGGGCCTTGGTGGTGTCATGCTGAGCTCAGCCGAGCGCTATGCATTCCCAAATATGTGCAAGACGCCGCGCGAGATTGGTGGCGTGGGCACTGCCGAGATCATTGTCTATGTCGCTGACCCGGACGCGCACTACCAGCGAGCCGTCGCTGCGAAGGCGGAGATACTGATACCCATTGAAGACAAGCCCTATGGTGGCCGCGGCTACAGCTGCAAAGATCCAGAGGGCCATGTGTGGGCTTTCGGCTCCTACAACGCATGGTCTGAGTGAACGCGTTGTGAGAAAGACGCCCAACCCTTCAATCGAGAGGGCGCGCCCCGGCAAGCCGGGTCACGTTTCTCATTTCGAACCTTAAGCCTCGGATGATGCGCGCCTTTGCTATTGCACTGACCCTGCTTGTCACCGCCGCGCCCGGCGAGTGTCAGGTTTCTCCGACTGAACAGTTGCCGCAGTGGGCTCAAGATCAATGGAAGGCTCTTTCGATATCGAGGACGCTGGAAATCGCAACTCGGCTAAATCCATGCGTTTGGCGTTTGGACATGGATGGTGATTCGAAGCCTGATTTCGCGGTCCTCGTTCGGTCTTCCTCGGGGAAGCAAGGCATTGCATTGCTGCTGCGCAGTGGTAGGAACTTCGTACTTGGCGCTGGAACCGCGTTTGGGAACGGGGGCGATGACTTTTCATGGCTGGATACCTGGACGGTTGCGGAGCGAGGGTCGCCTCAGCATCGCTACGAGGGCAAACCGTTTCGCATCAAGACCGACGGGCTCATCGTTATCAAGTCCGAGTCCGCGGGCGGGCTGATCTGTTTAGAGAATGGAAACCCGACATGGCAGCAGCAGAGCGACTGAGGTCTGACTGCTCGTCGTGGGGGACAACTGCACCGCCTACAACTTCAGCGTTGAGCCTCATGAACAGGCGTTTGGCCTTCTTCGGGATCTTGGTCTTTGCGAGCGCAGTGTCTGCGCAGCCGATCGATGTCTCGCTGATCAATCTCATCGCTACGCCGAGAGAGTTTGACGGCAAGCTTGTCCGAGTCAGAGGTTTTGCCCGACTGGAGTTTGAAGGCACTGCGATTTATCTTCATCGAGAGGACTACTTACAGGGCATCACGAAGAACGGGCTATGGCTTGATGTAGAGCCTGATTCAAAGAACAAGGCGGCACGCGCAAACAACCGATACGTGATCGTCGAAGGTGTTTTCTCAATGGCGAATCGCGGACATCTGGGCCTGTGGTCGGGCTCCATCAACAATGTCGTCCGAATGGATGTAGTGTCCATTCCGAAGTGATGGCGAACCTTTCATTGCGACGGACGGTTGCGTCAGCCGCGTCATTCAAATGTCAGGCCCCAAGTGACCCAAGCATTAACGTCTCGCCCGCATCAAGCCCTCGGCTTCGCCGCATGGCTGCTGCTTTGCATCGCCACCAGCGGCATCGGTGCTCTTGCATCCGTGAACGCCCGTACCTTTTACGCTGACCTGGTTCGCCCGGTGTGGGCGCCGCCGGGCTGGGTCTTCGGGCCGGTCTGGTCGCTGTTGTTTCTGGCCATGGCGCTTGCTGCGTGGTCAGTCTGGCGTGTACCTCAGGCGAGCAAAGGGCGTTCGATCGCCCTGGGCTTGTTCGTCGTCCAACTCGTCGCCAATGCCTTGTGGAGTTGGCTGTTCTTTGCTTGGCATCTGGGTGGCCTTGCCTTCGCCGAGGTGCTGCTGCTGTGGCTGCTCATCGCCGGCACCCTCTTTGCCTTCTGGCGCATCAAGCCAGCCGCTGGCCTGCTCTTGCTGCCTTATCTGGCATGGGTCAGCTTTGCCTCGGTGCTGAATTACACGCTCTGGCAGCTCAATCCCACCATCCTGGGCTGAGTCGCTGCGCGTGGTGGCCTGACCTTTTGCCGGTCAGAAGCCGCTCTCAGGGCGCCCGGTTTCCGGGTTCAGCCTGCACTTGGCCTTGAGGAACGTGGGTTTGCGATGTGACCGATGTGCGTCGGACTGTTGCCCCCGACAGCCGCACCTTGGCACCGTGAGCTTCGAGCCTTGCACCTGTGGGTGTGAGCGCAGGAGGCGAGTTCTCGCCGATTCAGTCCGCGTCTGCCGACTGTCCCGGCGGCATCCGCAGCATCATCCGGTCGCGCCCGCCCGCCTTGGCCTCATACAAGGCTTCATCCGCGCGGCGGTAGGCGGCGCCCAGGTCCAGCCAGGTGGGCCGGCCCAGCACGGTGGCACCGATGGAGATGCTGAGCTGGCCGCTGGGGCTGGCTTGGTGCGGGCGGTGCAGATCGCGCACGGCGGCGTTCAGCTGCGCCAGCACGGGCTCCAGGTCTTGGCCCTCGGTCAGCATCAGCAGCACCGCGAACTCTTCACCGCCCACGCGGAACAGCAGGTCCGAGCTGCGCCGCAGCGCCGTCTGCAGGGCCTGGGCCACGGCGCGCAAGGCCTGGTC
>JAIXSD010000296.1 GCA_027484885.1 Rubrivivax sp. | reverse complement strand
GCCGAGGATGCGGCCGATCTGATCGGCGAGATGCTGGGTGAAGAGCGCCCGGCCTGGACGGCCCCGGCCGCGCTGCCGGGCGGCGATCTGTCGGATTGGATCGGTGCGGCGCAGCGGCCGGATCAAGACTTCGAGCGCTTTGTGCTGGCGCTGCAGACGCGCCACCCTTATTTGCCAGCCCGCCTGGCGCGGCGTCTGGCGCGGGCCTACGGCTCTCGCGTGGGCCTGCTGCTGGGCGCGGCGCGGACGCTGGCCGATCTGGGCGAGGAGGTGGCGCCGGGCCTGTTCGAAGCGGAACTGCGCTACCTGCGCGAGCATGAGTGGGCCCGTGATGCCGAGGCCGTGCTCTGGCGCCGCTCCAAGCTGGGCTTGCATTACAGCGAGGCCGAGCGGGCCGCCGTGGCTGCCTGGCTGCAGCGCGACGCGGCCGGCCGCAATGACAACGCCGCGCTCAGGGGCGCGGCGTTTTGAGCACGCAGCGACAGGCTGCTGCGATGAACAGCAGCTTTTATTGCTGCGTGCGCTGACGGCGCGCTGCCAGCAGGCCGATGCCGGCCAGGCCCGCCAACATCAGCGCATAGCTCTCCGGCTCGGGCACGGCGCTGACCGTGGCGATGGTGTTGCCGCCCAGCAAGGTCAGCGTGGTGCTGGCCGTGCCACCGGCGTCCAAGGCCGGCGTCAGCTCGATCTGGAACAGGGCACCGTCGGGGTTGCCCAGATAGCTTTGTTGGTCGGCGGCCAGCAGGCCGAGGCTGAACGTGGTGCCGGCCTGGCCCGGCGTGTTGAAGACATCGCCGCTGAAGCTCAGGTCAAAGCTGAAGTTGCCGCCCAGGTTGATGGCGTGGAACAGGTTGTTGAAGGCCGTGGCATTGCCCAGCACAAAGCCGCTGGCCAGGCTGCCGGCGGCTTCGCCTTCGAGGGAGAACTCGCTGCCAAAGCTGCCGCTCAGATTGCTGATGCGCACCTGGGCCGCCGGCGCTGAGCCCAGGCCTGCGAGGAACTGGAAATCCAGCCAGCCGGTCTGGCCGGCCCAGGCTGCCGTGTTGACGCTGGCATGGAACTGCGTGTCGGCCCAGGCGCTGCCACCGAACAGGGCGCTGGCCGCCAGGGCCAGGCTCGATGCCAGGTGAAGCGCGCTGCGGCGCAGCGGCGAGGGGGTGCGGAGTTGGTTCATGGTGTGGGAATCCTTGGTGAATCGGGTGTCCGTGGCGCTCAGAAGCTGCCCGAGTACAGGCTGGCGCTGTAGTTCAGGCCCAGCTTGCCCGGGTTGCGAATGCTGAGCGGCACGCTCACGCTGGCGCCCGCGGGCAGGCTGGCGGCATTGAGGGTGATGTAGGGCAGGCCGTCGTGGCTGCCGGTGGCGTTGACCAGGGTCACACCGGTCGGCAGGCCTTGGATCTTCAGTTGCAGCGGGCCGGCCAGCGGCGCGCCGCTGATGTTGGCGAGGCTGATGCTGCCGCTGTAGAGCTGGGTCACGCGGTTGTAGACCAGGCCGGAGACGGTCTGGCGCACGCTGGCGCTGACGTCCTGGACCAGGCTGACGCTGAAGCTCACCGGGCTGGAGGCGCCGACATTGCCGGCCGCGTCCACCGCCTGGGCCACCAGGCTGTGGCTGCCATTGCCCAGCGAGGCCGGGTCGAGGTTGATGGCGTAGGGCGCGCTGTTGTCGCTGCCCTTGGCCTGGCCGTCGACGATGAAATCGACTCGGCTCACGCCCACATCGTCGCTGGCCTCAGCCTTGAGGCTCAGGCTGCCGCTGGCGTCCTTGCTGACGCTGGCGCTGACCACCGGGGCGGTGTTGTCCTGCACCTGGTTCACCCAGATCGGCGCCGACCACAGGATCTTGCCGTCGGTCTGCGTGACCTTGGCGTAATAGAAATGCTTGCCGACCGAGGGGGTGAAGTTGTTGACCGCGCTGCTGGACAGCTCGGTGATGGTGCCGTTGCGCTGCGGCACGCCTTCGTAGATTTTGACCGTGGCGGCGCTCTTGCCGGCGCCCGGGGCGTAGTTGGCGACCAGGTTCAGCGGGCCGGCGTTGGTGAAGGTCTCGCCCATCATGCGGCCATTGGCCGTCAGCACCAGCTGCGAGGTCTTGTCCATGGTGGCGAACAGGCGGCGGGCGCGGATCGCTTCCATGAAGGACTCGTTGCTCAGCGGCGTGCCCGAGGGGATCAGGATGCCGTTGCGGTTGGTCGAGGATGCGCCCCAGTTGGCGCAGTGGTTGTCCTGGTTGGTGGTGAAGGCGATCTTGAAGCCGGCCTCCAGTGCCTTCTTGCAGGCGCCTTCGTAGCCGCTGTTGCCGTTGTCGCTTTCGTTGGTGGTGTTGGAGAAGGCGGGGGTGTTCATCACCTCGCACAGCGCCATCGCCTGCTCACCTTCGGGCGTGTAGCCCAGAGCCACGTTGTTGACCAGGTACTGGCCCGAGCTGGCCGGGTGGTTGAACTGGCCCAGCAGGCCGCGCTGCGCCATGAGGGCGTAGAGCTTGGCGGCGTTGTTCTTCTCGGTGAAGACATCGGCCAGCAGCTCGCCCTTGGCGTTGTACTCCCAGCCCAGCAGCTCGTTCGAGTTGAAGATGTTGATGTGGCCGCCGCCACTGATCGTGCCCCATTCCATGCCGTAGACGGCCAGGAAGTTGGGGTGGGCGGCGTTGAAGTTCTGCGCTGCCAGGCGGCCGGCCTTGTACAGATCCTTGGCGTAGGACGGGGATTGGTTGGCGTCCGTGCCGGTGGAGCCGTCGAACATGTGGTTGTGTTCGGAGGTCATCAGGATGTCCAGGCCGCGGTCCATGGCGTACTGGTAGGCCTGGGCCGGGCCCTGGTTCATGTTCGATTGCGGATGCTGCTCGCCGCTGCAATTGCCGATCGTGCCGCCGCCGTCGCTGTGGCCGGTCTGGCTGTGCAGATTGCCCAGGTAGACGGTGTAGGGCAGGCCACCGGTCACCGGCGCGGCCAGGGCTGCCTTGCCGCCCAGGCGGCTTCCGGACTTGGCGGCCTTGAGTGCGGCGCCAGTCTGCATCGGCTGGAAGGCCGGCATCTGCGGCGGGGCCACATAGCCCACCTGCATGTCCCAGCTTTGTTCGATCACTTCAGCCTCGGGCGCGTTCAGATGCGCTTCGACGAAATCGGCCGTCACGCCCACCGAGGGCAGTTCCTTGGCCGGCACCGAGGTGGCGCTCAGGCGCACCTGGTAGATGCCGTCGGCCGCGGCCACGCCGCCTTGGCGGCCGGCCCAGTCGACCTTGGTTTCGATCTCGCCCTTGACCAGGGTCTCCACACCGTACCAGCGCTGCGCCACCTGGCCGGTCGGGTCCAGCAGCTCCAGGCGCCAGGACACGGTCTGGGTCTGCTCCACCTGCGGGTACTCGAAACGCAGGGTGAAGCTGCGCGCCTCGGCAATCGCCTTCGCATCGGCACGGAAAGGCACGTGCAGGCTGGCCTCGAACTCCTGATGGTCCGGGCTCAGCATGCCGCCGCCCAGGGCCAGTCCGGCCGCCGAGGCGCTGAGCAGCAGCGCGATGGCGCGTGGGACATGTTTCATCATCATCAGTCGGGCGGTGGCGTGAGGCATGGTGGGGCGGTCCGGCAAAAGGGGGGGCGAAAGAAAAACACAAGCAGCAAGCAAGCCGGGTGCAGCGTCGAGGCGGCACTCGGTGGCTTGCTTGAAAAACGGGTGGAAGGCGGAGCAGCAGCAAGCCGCTCCGCCGGTTCAACTCAGGTCTGAGTTGTAGGCTGCGTTCGTGGTGACGAACGCGGGTTCAATCCATGAACCGATCTGTCAATCAGACTGCCTTGCGGCGGCGGGCGATGAAGCCCACGCAGCCCAGGCCGGCCAACAGCATGGCGTAGGTGCCGGGTTCCGGCACGGCGCTGACGGTCTGGATGCTCAGGTTGTCAATGGCCAGGCCGTGGTCGTTGCCGGCGTCGTTCTTTTCGACCCAGCGCACCCACAGGGTTTCGCCAGCGGCCCAAGCGGCCGTCACATCACCACCGCGGCCGGCCACCAGGCCCGCGCCATTGCCGTCCACGGCCGCGGCCGTGGCGCCCAGCACGGGGGAGGTGAAGTCGAAGCTGCCGCCCGGAGCGGTCCAGCTGGCGACGGTGGAGAAGCTGGCACCGAAGCCGTATTCCAGCACCATGGTCTGAGCGGCGGTGTTGCCGCCGTTGCGCCATTGTTCGCCGTCAAAGCTGATCTTGAAGCCGCTCAGGTCGGCGCCGGTGTCGTTGGTCAGGGCCACGGCGATCCAGCCGGCCACGGTGTTGGAGGCCGGCGAACCGAAGTAGGCATTGCCCGAAGCCGAGCCGCCCAGGGCGCGCTCGGCCACGCCGGTGGCGCCGTAGCTGCGGAAGCTGCCGGCGTTGGAGCCGCCGTTGTCGGCGGTGTAGGTGGCGATGGCGGCGCCGTCCTTGTTGAACAGGCTCCAGCCGGCCAGGGTGCTGTCGTTGGCCCAGGCCACGGCGGCGGTGCCGCTGTTGGCCAAGCCGTCGAAGGACTGGGTGTAGGTGCCGCCGGTGCTGGCGACGGAGATGCCGGCTTGGGCAGCCGGAACGGCGGCCAGCAGGGCCAGAGCCAGGGCGAGGGAGGTCTTTTGGATCGTCATGGGATGGTTCTCAGACAGAGGTTGGACAGAAGAAATTGAGAGACAGACAAGCAAGTTGCGTCAAACAAGCCACAGGTGTTGCAAGACCGGCGCGAGCGAGGGCCACGCGCGGCCTGGACGGTACTGGTCAGCCGGCTTGGGCCTCGCAGGGCGGCAGGCCTGCGCTCTTGCAGGGGATGCCGCCGTGAGGCTCAAGTCCGGCGCTTCAATCAAGGGCATTTGCAAGACATCTGAGGGCCTGAATTCAAGCTGCCAAACGTTTGCGAATCATGGAAAAAGAGAGAAGACTCTCCGAATCGGGCGCTTTGCGCACGGGGGCAAGATCTGGCCCTGCGCGTGAATGCCCGGGAGCGTCTTCCTTCTTCGCTTCCACTCCTCCAGCACTTTTCCGCTGACCAGCATACCCAACTGACCGTGACAGTCCCGTGTCAGCGCTACGGGTGTTCCCTGAGTTCCCCCGCGCTTGAGGGGGTGAGCTGTGCGGGCCCAGGGGCCCGCGTGGTGCGGCCTTGCGCCGCGGCGGTGCATGTGGCGCCAGATCGGCTCACTGGCACCGGGACGGTGCGCGGGGCTGGCGGGGTCGACTCGGGCCTGATCACCCCCAGGGGTCAGGTCTTGCCTGCGGCCGAGGGGCTCAGACCTTTTGGAACATCACCCGCTCGGCCAGCTCGCGCTGGGCCACCGGCAGGGCGGCGGCGCGGTCCAGGATCTGGATCACCGCTTCACAGCGGCCCTGAGCCGCGCGACCCGTGGGCAGGGGCGTGGGCTCGGCCCACAGCCCGGCCAGCAAACCCGGCGCTTGTGCGCCCAGGGTGCGGCGGATCACCTCCAGCTCGATGGCGGTGGCCGGCTTGGGCGCAAAGCGGGGTGGGTCGCTGCGCGCCGCTTCCACCAGCCAGGCGGTTTCCTTGACCTGCAGCTCCAGCGGCAGCTGGCGGCGCAGCGCCACCTGGCCGGACAGCAGGCCTAGGCAGCTGCTGCCCCCCGGTGTGGCCAGGCTGGCCTTGAGCTGGCTGCGCAGCAGCTGTGCGTACTGACGGCGCTGGTTGGGGCTGATGGCGGCGATCAGCTCGGGCATGAGGGGCGCCAGCTCGGCCCAGCCGAGGGCTTGCAGCTCCTCGTCGCTGGCCGCGGCGGCACGGGCGGCCTGCATGCGGCCGGCCAGGCGGTCTAGCGTGCCGGCATAACGCTGATTCAGCGCATGCCAGGCCGGGCTGCCCTGCAGGGCGTCAGCAAAGTCGGCCGCCTGCGCGTCCTGCCCGGCGGGCAGGGCCACATCCAGGGTCTGCGGCAAGGCGGCGATCAGCGAATTGGCCACCAGCTCGTCGCTGTGCGGGTACCACATGCTGTGCGAGGGCGTCTTGACCGTGCGGTGGATGAAGTACTCGGGCAGGCCCACCTTGCGGTAGATGCCGGCCAACTGCTGGTTGGCCAGCTCGTCGAACACCGGGTTGTAGGTGCCGGTGGAGGCGCGGTGGAAACCCAGCTGGGCGCCGGGCATCAGCTGGCGCTCGCGCCCGGCCAGGAAGAGCAGGGTGCAGGCGCTTTCACAATTGCCCACGGCGCGGGTGTTGTAGCGGCTCTTGCTCATCAAGGCCACCACCTGTTCGGCCTCGAAGACCCGACCGCCGGGCGAGGCCAGCTCCAGCCGGCGCACGCTGGGCGTTTCGTCCAGCAGGCGCTGCAGCCGGCCGGCGTCCCCCATGCCGATGGGGCCGCGCAGCTGCAGCACATGGCCGTCGGCCGAGACCTTGAGCGTAGCCTGGCCGATGGGGTCGATGCCGCGTGCCATCTGCCAGTACTCGCCCAGATCGGGTAGCAGGCCGAAGACCAGGGACACCCCCAGCTGCACGGCACCCAGGCCCAGCGAGATGCGCGCCAGCCAGGCCCAAAGCCCGGCGCCGCCGATGCGCAGGTACTCGCCCGCCGCGCGCCAGGCGCCGACGATGCACCAGATGTTGAAGGCAATCAGCAGCGGCCAGCCGATCAGCGTGGTGATGGCGCTGATCTGCAGCGATTGGCCCTTGACGCTGATCCAGCCCATCACCCCGGTCAGCAGCAGGGCCAGGGGCACGGACAACAAACAGTTGTTGACCCAGAAGCTCTGCGCCAGGCTTTGCTCGCCATGCCAGTGCGAAGCGATGTAGCCGGGGCGGCGCTCGGTGGCCACCGGGTGGCGGGCGCGCTGGCCGCCGCGGCTGCTGGGGGCGCGCGGCTTGGCGGCTTGCTGCCAGGCGGTCGGGTCGCCCTGGGCATC